>JAYSKW010000558.1:0-1022 GCA_043726085.1 Limnoglobus sp. | reverse complement strand
CGAGAACCGTCGGCGTGGTTTGGACGAAGCCCGTAAAACCGTGGGGCCGAATTCGACCGATCCCAAAGAGTATCTCTGGCTCGGGGAAATGGCTTTGTTGGCTGGCGAAGCGGGCGAAGCCGAAACGGCGTTTCGCAAATCACGCGACCTAAACGCCGCCGCGCCTGAACCGTGGCTCGCGCTCGTAGTGTTATATGCCAAAACCGATCCGAAAAAGGCAACGGCAGAACTGATGGCTGCAAAAGCGAAACTCCCCGAAGCACAACTTCACTCGTTAATGGCCGCCGGTTACGAAGTCCTCGGCCGCCTGAAAGAAGCTTCCGAGGAATACGTCACGACACTCGCTGCACGGCCGAACGATCCGTACGTTATTCGAGCCGTGGCCGGATTCCAGTTACGCACCGGCGAGTGGGCGAAAGCCGAAACATCGCTACGGAAACTACTGACAATCTCAAAA
Source organism: Limnoglobus sp. (assembly GCA_043726085.1). Lineage (GTDB taxonomy): Bacteria > Planctomycetota > Planctomycetia > Gemmatales > Gemmataceae > Limnoglobus. The sequence goes on along the minus strand of JAYSKW010000558.1, from coordinate 565 downwards.
AACGACGAGACTATTGTCTGGGCACGCCGTTCGCTCGCTATCACGCTCGCCCGCCTTGGCGGATTTACCCGCTTCCAGGAAGCGGAAACCTTGCTCGCCGAAAATGCCAGTCGCAACGAATCCGCCTCTGCCGACCGCTCCGTCCGCGCCATGATTCTCGCGTTCCAACCGGGATACCGACGGGAAGCCATTCAGCTTCTCGAAACCGAAATTACCAGTAATGCTGCGATGCCGCCCGATTTGCGGTACCTCTTGGCGCAACTCTACGAACGAGATGGGCGTTGGCAGTTGGCGCAGGCGGAACTTTCGGCCATCCTGAAAACCCACGAGCGGAATCCCGTTTACCTCGCGCATTACACGCGTTCGTTATTGTCGCACGGCGATGCCAATTCGGTGGAGCCGCTGATCGAGCGTCTGGTCGCGATTACCGGCGAATCGGCGATTGCGATGGAATTGCGTGCGCGATACGCAGTAAAAAACGGACGCGCTGAAGAAGCCACCAAACGCATCGTCGCGTTTGCGGCTACGCAAAATCTCGAAACGCAACTCGGTTCCTCGCGGCTAC
>JAYSKW010000557.1:0-2396 GCA_043726085.1 Limnoglobus sp. | reverse complement strand
TCCTGGGGCTGGCCGTGTTCGTGTCGTTTGTCGTTTTCAAAGTTTCCCGCTGACGCTGCGGACCACCATGCAATTGAACAATCTGCTCGTGTACTTGTTGCTCGCCGTCCTGTTCGCCCCACTGTTGGTGGCACTGGCGGTGCGGTGGTGTGCCCCGAAGGCGGCGCGCGCCGTAGCGGTCTACGGCTCGGTCCTCCACTTGCTCATCACCGCGTCGCTCGTCGTTTTGAACACGGGTTACATCGGGTTCGATAAACACTCGAACCACTCGTTCGAGCCGCAATGCGTTCCCGGCGATACGGGCGTAGCGGGCATAGAAGGAACGAACACGAATCGGACTTCGTGGAACTTGCTCACGCTCGCGCCGCCGAATGCGGCCTTCGACTTCCGCAGTGCGCCGCCCGCGATCCAGTTCTTCATCGGCCTCGACGGGCTGAGCATCGTGATGGTCGCCCTCACGAGCTTGATGTTCTTCTTCGCGGTGCTGGTATCGTGGAGTTCGATCACCGATCGCGCCGGTGCGTATTACGCCTGGTTGTTCGTGCTGCAAACCGCCGTGATCGGCGCGTTCGTGTCGTTCGACATCGTGCTGTTTTACCTGTTCTTCGAACTCACCTTGGTGCCGGTGTTCTTCCTGATCGGCTTCTGGGGGGTCGGCGGTGCGCGGCGCGATGCCGCACGCAAGTTCTTCCTTTACACCTTGTTTGGTAGCCTGTTCACGCTCGTCGGCATTATCGGGGTCGTGTTGGCAAACCCGATGCCGTTGAACCCCGATAGCGGCAAGCCGATGTACAACGCGCCGACGCAAGAAGCGACGAACCCGATGAATCCGCTCGGCCCGCACCGGATGCCGAAACCGGGACCGATTACGTTCTCGATTCCGCAACTCATCAAGAACGCTTACATGTGGGACACCGCACACGATGAGTCTCTGAAATCTGCCAACGAGCGAGTGAATGTCGCCGGGAAGAACGTCGTCGCCGAACGACAGAAAGAACTCGACGACGTCCGCACAGCCGTGGCGACGCGCCGGACCTTGATCGCTTGGTTGTTCTTCGCGCTCATGGCAGGGCTAGCAGTGAAGATCCCGATCGTGCCGCTCCACACCTGGCTACCTGCGGCGTATTCCGAAGCCCCACTCCCCGTTACGATGCTGCTGACTGCGGTGCTGGCAAAACTCGGAACGTACGGTATCTTTCGAATCGTCATCCCGATCGTGCCCGAAGCCGCCGTCGTGTACGGCCTGCCCGTCGTGGGCACGCTCGGGGCCATCGGCATCGTATACGCGGCATTCTGTGCGTACGCCCAACGCGATTTGAAACTCCTCGCCGCATACAGCAGCGTGTCGCACCTCGGCTTCCTCGTCATCGGTTTGTTCGCGATGAACCGCGAGGCGCTATCGGGATCGGTGTTGCACATGGTCAACCACGGCCTATCGGCAGGCGCGATGTTCGCCTTACTCGTGTTCCTCTCGCAACGCTACCGCACGCTCGATGCGACGCAGTACGGCGGGCTGTGGGGCAAGTATCCTCGCTACACGTTCTTCACGATCGTCATCTGCTTGGCGGGCGTGGGGATGCCGGGCCTGAACAACTTCGTGAGCGAAATGCTGATGCTCGCGGGGCTATTCGATACGCGAAACCTGAAACTGGTCGGCTACAGCCTTGCGGTCGTGTCGGCGGTCGGTATTCTGCTGTCGTCGTGGTACATCTTCACGATGTTGCGTCGCGTCTTTTTCGGCCCCTTGCAAGAACCGGCTCGCGTCGAAGCCGTCACCGTCGCGCCCGGCGACATCGGTGGCCGCGAACTCGTACCGATCGCCTTCATGGCCGCGCTCTGCCTGGCGCTCGGCCTGTATCCGCAACCGATACTCGACGTCATTCAGACCGATGTGAGCCGAGTCAGCCAACTCGCGAATCGCGCCCGATTGCGGCTCGACCCCAAAGCGGAAAATCCTGCCGACGCGGTCGAAGACGAACGGCAATCCCAAGTCACTCCGACCGACGCCCCCGCGCCGCGTCTACCTGGCTTCGGTGCCGGACCACGGGGGCCTGTGGCTCCGGCACGATAACCGCATCCGTTTCCCGATTCCCGATTCCGACACTTGACCCCGAGTACGCTGTGAACCCGCTGGCTGACACCAACCTGACGGACGCCCTGACCGGCTCGATCTCGCTCGTCGTCCCCGAAATGGCGATGTTGGCGCTGGCGTGTTTGCTGTTCGTGTTCGGCATGTTCGTGCGCAGTCAGAAAGCGAACACGCTACTCGCGTTGTTAGGCCTCATCGGCACCGCCGTGATTGCCGGGTTGATGTACGATTCCGAACGCGATGCCTTTGCCGTGATGGTGCAAAACGGTGCGGAACGCCTCGCCCCGATCTGGCCCGGCCCGCTCGC
>JAYSKW010000556.1:0-1483 GCA_043726085.1 Limnoglobus sp. | reverse complement strand
TCCCCGATGCGCCCTCCGATGGAGCGAGCGCGTAAGCCTCGTCGGCCAGTTTCACGAGTTCGTCGGCATCGACAGTTTGCCCGAGTGCGTAGGCACCCATTTTCGTGAGTGTGTATGCGTTTACTGCGATGGCATACGTCGGTCCCTTTTTGATGCGTGCGGCTTCGAGTGTCTCTCGTACCCGTGCTGCGCCCTTGTTAAAATCTTCCAGCGTCTTCGCATCCTTGCTTCCGGAAATCGCATCGCGATAACTTTGCATCTCTTGAACGAGGTCGAGATCGTTGCGTTCCAGCTTCTCCGCGAGCGATTTCATTCCGGCCGTATCGCGTGTGAAATTGTAGACGGAATGCAGGTCCGTATAACCGTATTTGCTTTTCGGCGAAAGGATCAGCATCTTTTCGTCGTAACTTTTCGATTTCACAAATCCGGGGTGTTGCTGAATCGCGTCGATGGATTTCTGCTTCCCCGCGCGATCGTTGTGCAAGTACGCGAAGACGTCCCAACTGCCGCTCCGTTTGAGGACTTTGAAGTCGATCGCGGTGCCAACGACATCGCGAATGGCTCCGTCGAGTACCGTGTTCGCGGTGTTGTGTATCAAAATGCTATCGGTCGGTCGTAAGGCGATGGCGCGTTCGAGTTTGTCGACGCCCTTCGCGAATTCGGCTTTATCGGAAGTGAGTCGTGCAATATCGAGGTGCGAGAGTGCCGAGTTATTCAAACTCGAAGTCGTGACCGGCATTCGTTCGTAAATGGAAATCGATTGTTGATACTGCGTTACGGCTTCGCCATCGCGGCCTTCCAATGTTGCTTTCACAGCGCGGGCGTAGGCGAGCGATGCCTGCGTCTCCAGATCGTTCGGGTCGGACTTCGACAGCCAAAGAATTTGATCATCGTTATCGAGCGACATCACCGAACGCGATCGGGCGGCGCGAAATTTCTTTTCCGACTCGGGTGACGTGTTGTACGCCTCTTCGATCATTTTCCGTGCTTCGGACACGACCCCGACTTCCCGCAGCAACATCCCGACGGTAAGGAGGATCTCCGGCGAGCGCTTCCGCACGATCAGCAGTTCGTCGAATTCTTTCTTGCCTTCGATCGACTTGCCGAGCCAATAATAAACCTGGCCGAGCGATAACTTGTAATCGTCGTCTTGCCCGGCGAAGGTGCGGATCGACAGCAACGTCTTTTCGGCTTCTTCGAGTTCCTTTTTCCGCGCGTCCGGGTCGGCGAATTTCTGACCGCGTTGCAGCCGCGCGATGCCGAGGTCGAGCGCCGCCGAAACGACACCGCCCGTGTCTGCGGAATCGTTCATCGCATCGCGAATTCCTGCGTCTTCCTTCACCATTCTCGAGAACACCACATCGATCATTGCACTTTGTGCTTCTTTGCTCGCCGTATCGTAGGCGTTGTAATCGAAACCCGGAATTTGATTGTTCCGAAAGTCCGCCTGCATTCGTTCGTTGACCGCTGCGTACGCGGCTTT
>JAYSKW010000555.1:0-9983 GCA_043726085.1 Limnoglobus sp. | reverse complement strand
GTGCCAGCCGAGGTGCAGATCGACGCCGGTGATCGCGAGATCTTTCGGTGCCCGCAGTGGCTTCTGGAAGTAATCCTTCGCGAACACATCGCGGAACTTTTCGACGCCCCAATCGTGCATGAGGTACTTGATCCGGGCACGTTTGCGGTCGTCGCGATAGCCGTGATCGCGGTACAGTTTCGCCACCGCTTCGGCCGTAAACACAACTTCATCGGGGTCGACGTACGCGATCGGCTGCGCCAGCAATGGGTACGTGTCGGGCTTGCTGTTCGTGGTGCCCTGGCCACCGCCGACGTAGACGTTGTAACCGACCGGTTTGCCGTTCTCGATGACTGCGAGGTAGCCGAGACACTGCGCGAGCAAATCCGTGCAGTTGTCGTGCGGCATCGCGAAGCCGGTCTTAAACTTACGAGGCAAATAGACGTTGCCGTAGATCGGCTCGAACTCGCCCGAACCGACGCCGGTATCGATTTTCTCGCCATTGAGCCAGATTTCGTGATACGCCTTGTTGCCCGCACGGGGGGCGAGGTGGGTGGCGATATCCTCGGTGAGTTGTTGCATTTGCACGCGAACGGGGTCGCCGGTCGGGGCCGGGCACGTCACCACGTTGCGGTTGACGTCGCCGCACGCGCCGAGCGTCGAAACGAGCGCGTCGTTCATCGCGGCAATCGAGTTCTTCAGATTCGGCATCAAGATGCCGTGGAACTGAATGCTCTGCCGCGTCGTCAGGCGGATCGTGCCGTTGGCGTACTTCTCGCAAATCTCATCCATCGCCAGGTACTGCGCCGGCGTCAGCTTGCCGCCCGGCAGTTTCAGGCGAATCATGAACATATACGCTTTGCCCACGCCCGCCTTCGAGCGATTCTTGCGGGCATCGCGATCTTCCTGCTGATAACTGCCGTGAAACTTCAACAGTTGTTTCGACTCTTCGCTGAAGTGGTTCTCGCCGGAGTGCAGTTCCTCGGCAATCGAGCCGCGCAGGAAGCGGCTGCTCGATTTAATTCCTTCGACTGGGGATAATTTCGGAGTTTCCGTCGCAGTTTCGGTAGTCGGGTCCAATGACATCTCTTCGGTCCATTCAGTTCAGAGAACGGGAAAACGCGATACATTCTAAACCGTCATCACGCAGCATCTCTTCTCAAGAATCTTACTAGTATGACCCAAATTATCAATTCAAAGGTTCGCGCAGGCGGCGAAGAGTGGCTGGGTTGCTACGATAAATAAGCGCGGGATGGTTCAAACCTGGGTATCAGTGTCCGCTTGTTGCCGATTCTGGTAGCCGCAGGTCTTCAGCCTGCGTTTGCCACGAGCAATCGCTGAGGGTCGTGGTGAGTCTGCGAAACACGACGGTTCGAGAGAATGAAGAACGAACGAACGACGCACCTGCTTGGTTAAGCTTACATAACTGCAGAGGACAACATGATTCTCGTTCGCAAAGACAAACTCGAAATCAAGCTCGCGGGCTATTCCGTTGGTACCCCGGCGGCGCTCGTCGATCCGACGCTCCTCACGCGCACGCAAGACTACAAACGGCACACGGCTTCGCGGATGATTCCGCTCGAAGCGGCAGACTTGCCGAAGCGGTTGACGTCGGCGGATTACCACGTGACGATGAAAATCGATGGCGAGTTTAGCGTGCTGGCGTACGAAGACGGCGAGGCGATCCTCGTCAATCCGGGTGGCACCGTTCGCGCTGGATTGGCGCTCGAAAAAGAAGCGGCGGACAAACTCAAAGCGGCGGGTATCAAGAAGGCGCTCTTCGCGGGGGAACTCTATTACTCGCGGTCCGATGGCAAGCGCGGGCGCGTCCACGACGTGAGCCGCGTGGCTCGCCAACCGGCGACGAAAGCCGAACTCGACGACTTGCACTTCGCGCCGTTCGACATCATCGAAATCGACGGTGCCGCACCCACGGCTATCTTTCGCGACACGTGGGCCAAGCTCGAAACGCTGTTCAAAGGCTGCACGCGAGTCGTGTTGCCGGAGGCGCATTGGATCAAAGATGGCGGCGACATTGCCAAGCAGTTCAAGGCGTGGGTGAACGGCGGGGCCGAGGGCTTGATCGCTCGCAGCGACAGCGCCGGCATGTTCAAAGTGAAGCCACGGCACACGCTCGATGCTGTGGTGATTGGCTTCACCGAAGGCATCGACGATCGCCACGGGATGATTCACGATTTGCTACTGGCAGTGATGCGGCAAGACGGTTTCCTGCACGTGCTCGGGCACGTCGGCGGCGGCTTCACCGAACAGGATCGCCGTGCGTTCCTCAGCGACCTCAAAGACTCGGTGACGGCGAGCGAATACGTCGAAGTCAACGACCAAGTCGCGTACCACATGGTACGGCCGGAGATCGTCATCGAGATCAGCGTGCTCGATATGATTTCGCATTCGACCCGCGGCACGCCGATGAACAAGATGGCACTGAATTGGGACGCCGCCGAGAAGAAGTACAAGATCGTGCGGCGACTGCCATTAGTGGCACTCATCTCGCCACAGTTCGTACGAAAGCGCGACGACAAGCAGTTTAACGCGAGCGACATTCGCATCAAGCAAGTCTCCGATCTCGTCGAAGTGCCACTGGTCGATCGCGACGCCCGGCAGTTGAACCTGACGCCGAGTTCGCCACTGAAACGCGAGGTTTACACGAAGGTGCTCAAAGGCGCGACGATGGTACGCAAGTTCGTGATGTGGGAGACGAACAAGCAAGCCGAGGCGGACGATTTCCCCGCGTACGTGATCCACTTCAGCGATTTCAGCCCGAACCGCAAGACGCCACTCGAACGCGATATTCGCGTCTCGAATTCGCGCGATCAGATCGACTCACTTTGGACGGAACTCCTCACCGAGAACATTGCCAAAGGCTGGTCACCGCACGTCGGCAGTGGCGTCGCACCAGTGGCCGAAACTGCGGTTTTGGAGGCGGCGGAAACAACGGCGACGAAACCGGCACCGAAGAAACGAGCCGCCCCCAAGAAGAAGGATGCGTGAGGTTTCCCCCGGGAAGTTCCCACGGACGTTCGTCCGTGGGCTTTGACTGCTTTGAATTGGTCTCACCCACACGAAAGCGAGCAGTCAAAAAATCGGAGGCGATGCGACGTAAGTCGGAATTCGTGTCGTGCGCAGAGTGACCGGAAAGTGTCTTCAAGTGTCGTGAAAATGTCGTGGTCGGTCGATTTTATGTCGCGGTCGGTCGATTTTGTGTCGCACTCGGTCGATTTTTGGACGGTACTTTCGCCGTGTGCCAATCGAATGATCCTCGGCGTAACCCACAACAATGGTTCGATTTGCGCCAAAATACCTTGAAACAGATCAGCGATTTGCGATCGAAAAGTACCATTTTGAGACAAAAAACACCCCAAAAACCGGTTTTGGCTTCTCCGCAATTCTGACTTACGTCGATAATGAGAGGCGAAACTTCTTTCCTTTCGCTTGCTTACGTGCGAAGCTTCGGCTACTGTTAATCTACCTGCCGGATACCGCTTTCTGCCAATCGGTTAACTATGATTGCCGCACGCTACTTTGCGATAGCGATACTCTGCACCATAAGCAGTATCGCCACCGCTGCCGATTCGCCTTCGTTCCTCAATGAAATCGTACCGTTACTTACGAAAACGGGCTGCAATCAAGGGAGTTGCCACGGCAAAGGTTCGGGGCAGAACGGCTTTCGGTTGTCGCTTCGCGGATACGCACCCGATCAAGATTATCGCTGGCTGACACGGGAATATGATGCGAGACGACTCGATTCGGCCGACCCCGCGGCCAGCTTGTTACTCCGCAAGGCATCGGCACAGACGCCACACGAAGGCGGGCGGATTTTCACGAATACCAGCCGCGAATATCAACTACTCCACGACTGGCTGAAGAACGGCGCACCCGGCCCCGATGCGAAATCGGCGAAGATTACGGCACTGAAACTGACACCCGAAACGCAGACTATGGCGGTCGGCGAAACGGCCACACTGAAGGCGATGGCGACCTTCGATGATGGCACGCAACGCGATGTTACCTGGCTGACGAAGTTCGACTCTAACGATGCGGCGTTCCTAACCGTGAACGCGGCGGGCACCGTGAAGTCGATTCGCCACGGTGCTACGGCGGTACGGGCGATGTTCCTGACGGAAGTGTCTGTGGCCACATTCGTGACACCGTTCCCGCGCGAAATCGACAACATGCGATTCGCTATCAAAAACAACTTCGTCGACGATACGGTGTTCGCAAAACTGGCCGAACTCAAGATCGAGCCATCGGACTTGTGCAGCGACGACGAGTTCATTCGGCGGCTGTTCCTTGATGCGTGTGGCTGCCTGCCGAAGCCGGCCGAAGTGACCGCGTTCGTGGCCGATCTTTCGCCGAAGAAACGCGAAAAGCTGATCGAAGACGTACTCGCACGGCCCGAGTTTACCGACTATTGGACCTTGCAACTCAGCGACCTTTTGCAAAATCGCCGCGAGCGCGATCACGATGTGCGTGGCGTCAAAGGCGTGCGACAGTTCCACGATTGGATCCGCCATCAGGTCATGGCGAATCGCCCGTGGGATGCCATCACCCGCGATGTCCTCACCGCGAAGGGCGACATCAACGCCAGCCCCGCCATCGGCTACTTTCTCGTCACGGTTGGCGAGCATCGCCACGGCGAACAATCCGAAGTCGGCGAGTCGGTCGCGCAGGCATTTTTGGGTACGCGGATCGGCTGTGCGAAATGCCACAATCACCCGCTCGAACGCTACACTCAAGACGATTTCTACCACTTTGCCGCATTCTTCAGCCGGGTGAAACTCGACCGCAAAGACTCCAAAAGCGGTGCATCGCAACTCCGCGTTGCACACCCGGACGACAACGAAAACAAACGCCCGATCGGCGTTAGTCAGCCGCGCACGAATACCTTCCTGAAGCCACAACCGCTCGACCGCACGAAGCCCGCTATCGCAATCACCGAAGACCCGCGACTACACCTCGCCGAGTGGATCACGAACCCGAGTAACGAGTTCTTCGCCGGGGCGATGGTCAACCGCGTCTGGCGGCATTACCTCGGCGTCGGTCTGGTCGAACCGGTCGACGACCTGCGTGCGACGAACCCGCCCACGGTGCCCGAATTATGGAAGGCGCTCAAGACCGAGTTCGTGGCGAAGAAGTTCGACCTGCGGCACCTCATGCGGGTCATTTTGAATTCGCGAACGTACCAACTCAGTTCCTCGACGCGGGCCACAAACGAAACCGATACGCGATTTTATTCGCACTATTACGCACGCCGTTTGCCAGCAGAGGTGCTGCTGGATGCCATCTCGGATGCCACGAATGTCAGCGAAGTCTTCGACGGTTACCCGCGTGGCGTGCGTGCCGTGCAAGTGCCGGACCCCGGCACGCAGTCGTACTTCCTGCGTCTGTTCGGCCGCTCCGAGCGCGTCACCGCCTGTGCCTGCGAACGCACCGGCGACGTGACGATGCCACAACTTCTGCACCTGCAAAACGGCCAGGGCGTCTTGGGTAAGTTATCGGCAGGCGAAGGCTGGCTCCAGAAGACGCTCGTCTCGCAAAAAGACGATCTTCAGTTCATGAACGAGATGTACTTGCGAACGCTATCGCGGTTGCCACAAGATCGCGAAATCCAAACCGTTCGCGGGTTACTGGCAACCGGCGACAATCGCGCCGACGTGTTCACCGACTTATTCTGGGCACTGCTGAACTCGAAGGAATTCGCGTTCAACCGCTAACGAATAACATAATTCAAAAAGAGATTTAACCGCAGAGTTCGCTGAGAGCGCAGAGAGAAAACTCGGAATGTCACGCGGATACCGATGCTCTGCTGAGAACGAGGCATGGTTAAAAGCGAGGTCGCATTTTTCCGAAAAGCACCTCCGAAATAGTGGTTCCGGCGTGATTGGAATCGGTCAAAATCGGACGTAAGTCGTTGCTGGGTTAGGTTGATTCCGTAATTCGGGAGTGAGTTCGCGGAGGGGTGGGTGGAAAGTGCCGGAACCACTTTTTTGCTACCCAAAATCGCCGCAATTGGAACCATGCTAAGAACGATTAAAATCTGACTCCGCGCTCTCCGTGCCCTCTGCGGTTAAAATTCGGTCGCCTGTATGGAGGATTTGGAATGCTCGATGTACGACTGACAGCGAATCGCCGGGACTTTCTGCGGGTGGGTGGCCTCGCGGGATTGGGCGTGTCGTTGGCCTCGGTGCTGAAGTCCGAAGCGGCGGGCAAGGCGAACGCCCGCGCGAAGTCGGTCATCCTCGTCTACCTTGGCGGCGGGATGTCCCACCACGACACCTTCGATCCGAAGCCCGATGCCGCCGAAGAAATTCGCGGGAAATACAAGGCGATTGCCACGCGAGTTCCCGGCCTGAACGTCGGCGAGAAACTGCCGATGATGGCGAACGTCATGGACAAAATCGCACTCGTGCGGTCGTGTTCGCACAACAACGACCACCACGAAACGGCAACGAACTGGGTACTCTCGGGGAGGTTCGGCACGCCGTTCGGCGACTACCCGGCCATCGGTGCGGTGGTGGCACATGAGTCGGGTTTTCAAGGGACATTGCCGCCATATGTGTCGGTGCCACGGAACCCGTCGTTCACGTGGGAACTCGGCAAGTCCGCATTCCTCGGCGGGCGATTCGAGTCGTTCAAAGCGGGCGATCCGAACGAGGCGAATTACAAAGTGCAAGACGTTTCGCCGAACGGCGATCAATCGTCGAAGCGGGCCGTCCGGCGCGAGACGCTGTTGAAAACCGTCGATGGTTTGGCGAGCAAGATTCAAGGCAACGACCAAATCGCGACGTACGATGAATTTCAACAACGTGCGGCCGCGATGCTTCTTTCCACAGAGGCAAAAAAGGCTTTCGACATTACCGCCGAGAGCGATAAACTCCGCGACCGCTACGGCCGTACCACGCCGGGGCAGTCGATGCTGATGGCACGGCGACTCATCGAATCGGGCGTGCGGTTCGTCACCGTCAACTACGGCGGTTGGGACCATCACGCGAAAATTTTCGACAGTCTCGACAAGAAGCTACCGGAGTTTGACCGCAGCGTCTCCGCTCTCGTCGAAGACATGCATACGCGCGGGTTGGACAAGGACACGCTCGTCGTCGTGATGGGCGAGTTTGGTCGATCGCCGAAGGTCAACAAAGATGCCGGCCGCGATCACTGGGGGCAAGCCGCCTCGATGCTATTCTTCGGGGCCGGTACGAAGCCCGGTTTGGTGCTCGGCAAAACCGATAAGCACGGCGGCTACCCCGCACAACGCCCCGTCTCACCCGCCGATGTCGCGTATACGATCCTCGACTCGATGGGCATCGACCCGCGCAAACAACTCGTCACGCCCGACGGCCGCCCCATCGAAATCCTCGACTCGGGCGAAACCGTGCAGGAACTGTTCGCGTAACTCTTTCAGAGCGTCATCGTGAATCGTTTACCGCCGATTGCCGTCGTCTGTTTCCTTGCGGCGATGGCGGTTGCGCAAGACAAAAAACCACCCGCTCCGAAGCTGATCGTGGCGATGCCGCTCTGCATCAAACCCGGCGAAACGACGAAGTTCACGGTCCGCGGCGCGAACCTCGATACCGTCACGGAAGTGCGCGTTCACGAACCGAAATCGCGCGGCAAAATTATTGCCAAGGGCAAGAAAGTCGGCGTGCCGAACAACTTCCCGGCGGAACGTATCGGCGATTCGGAAATGGAAATCGAGATCGTCGCAGCGAAGGAAATCGGCGGTGCGACTCTGTCGTTCAGCGTCATCGGGCCGGGTGGCGAATCGAACGTTGCCAAGGTTGCCATCGATGATGGCGTTCACCGCGTTCTCGAAAAAGAGCCAAACGACGGTTTCCTGCAAGCGCAACTCATCGAATGCCCGACCACGGTGGAGGGCACAATCGATCGCGTACAAGATAGCGACGTCTACCAGTTTCGCGGCAAAGCCGGCGAGACGATTCGCATCGAAGTGCAAGCGGCAAAACTCGGTTCGCCCGCCGACCTGATGATGACCGTTACCGATTCCGAGAAGCGAATCATCGATTCCAACGACGACGCGAATGGTTCCGCCGACCCGATGCTGCAGCTCACATTGCCGAAGGACGGCACTTACTACATCGCACTCATCGAGATGCACGACCTTGGCGGCAAAATGTTTCCGTATCGACTGATCTTATCGAAGTGATGCAATTCGTTCCCGCACGTTCGCCGGTTTTGCTTTTGCGGGTACTCGCAGTTTTCGTTCGTCGAACCAGCGCAATAACGCGGGCAGCAACACGAGTGCGGCGATCATGCAAAAGGTGACGCCGAGCGTGAGCGCGAGGCCGAGGCTGGCCATGCCACGGTGTCGTGCGAGGATGAGCGTGCCGAAACCGAGGATCGTCGTTAAACCCGCAACGGCGATACCGCGACCGGTGGCCGCACCGAGGCGATAGAGCTTTCCAGGTGCTTTCTCGGCGTAATCGTGCAGAACGTGTACGCCGTTATCGACGCCGACGCCGACGATCAGCGGCAGTGCAATCAGGTTTGCGGGATTGAGCGGGATGCCCGCGAAACCCATAACGCCGAGGGTGGCAACGATGCCGATAACGAGCGGAAACAGCCCGCACAACAGCGGCCGTAACCCGCGTAGATCGAGCCACAACACAATGACGATCACGATAATCGCGAACAGCCCGGCCCGCTCGAAGCCATTTTTCATTTGCCGTAAACCTTCGAGCGTGCGATACGATTTCCCCGTCGCTTCGGGGTCGACGGTCTTCGCGGCATCGGTGTAGCGTTCGAGTGCGGGGAAGTCCCACAGCGATTCTTTCGCGAATGCACGTACGAGATATTCGCCATTCTTGCCGATGTACCGTTCGCGAAACTCCGCAGGCAACTCGTGTGCCGCAATCGGCTGCGGATGACTGACTTCCTTTAATAACCGCAGATCGGCGAGCAGGTCGGCCTTCAATCTGCGGTCGAATTCTTTGATGCGAACGTCTGCTGTGGGCTCCGAGAGTGCCTCGCGGATGGTGGCTGGGATCGCCGCCGGTTGCAATTGCTTATAGCGGTCGAGCATCCGTTGCAGGCTACCTGGGTCGGTTGCCATCGGTTCGGGTAACATACTCGGCAACCGCGACAATTTCGCTTGAATCGTAGCCAGGGTTATCAGTTTGCGATCTTGATCCGATGGCACGAGCACGACGGCATCGACAACGCGACCGACGCCGGGAAGTGCCTCGTACTTCGCTCGTAATGCAATCGCTTCCTCGCGGCTTTGCGCAATGCTCAGCGCATCCCACGTGGCACCGGCGGCATGTTCGATCAGTTCGCGTTCCCAGTTCACCGAGTCGAGGCCATCGGCTTGCATGTTCAGCAAATTCGAATCGTACGTCACTCGCCCCGCGAACCCCGCACAGAGTATCGCGATGCCGATACCGATACCTAACACCCAGCGTGGCCGCGAAGACAAATAAGGAAAGAACGGCCGCCCCGCTGCCGGGAACGCGAGGATGTTCGGGTTATCTTTGACTTGGAGTTTCGCCGAACGTCGTTCGAGCAAAACGATACACGCCGGTAGCAAGGTAATGCATGCGAGCGCACAGAACAGCACGCCGAAACCCGCGATCCAGCCGAGTTCCGCAACGGCTTTGAAGTCCGCCACCATCGTGGCAAAGAACGCCAGCGATGTCGTGGCTGCGGCCGTCACGATACTTGGCCCCGCATGGCGTGCGGTTTCCATTGCAGCATCGTGCGGGCTTCGACCCATGCGGCGCTCTTCGTCGTAGCGGGCCACCCAGAGTACGCCGTAATCGCCCATGCCGATAATCATGACCGCGAATGTCGACGAAAGGATGTTCAAGTGACCGACAGTCAGCGTCGCCCAACCGAGCGCCCATGCGGTTCCAGCCAACAGCGTGCCAACGGTGAGTAACGGATAGCGGAACCCGCGATAGACGACGAAATACAGCAGTGCCACGCCGATCAACGCGAGCCACGAAACGAACGTCGAGTCTTCGTCGGAG
>JAYSKW010000554.1:0-10242 GCA_043726085.1 Limnoglobus sp. | reverse complement strand
CACCATTATTTCGGTAAAGACGAAGCGTGGGAGCCGCTCGCACCGGGTTTGAAAACCATCGAAGATGCCACCGAAATTCGCCGCAACGTCCTGACGGCATTCGAGCGAGCCGAACGCGAAGTCGACCCCGTCATCCGCGCACGGCTGTTGACATTCGTGGTGGTAGGCGGCGGCCCGACCGGCGTGGAGATGGCAGGTGCCATCTCCGAACTCGCGCGATCGACGATGCGACGCGACTTCCGCGCAATCGATCCCGCATCATGCCGAGTGATTCTCGTCGAAGGGCAGCAACGCATTTTGCCGACATTCCACGAAAAATCGTCGCGTCGTGCCGCCGTCGCACTGACGGCACTGCACGTGGATATTCTGTTCGATTGCCACGTCACGAACATAGCGAACGATCACGTTGTCGTTTCCGTTGACGGCAGCCAAGACGTTCGCCGAATCGACGCGGAAACGGTGATTTGGGCCGCAGGAGTGAAGGCGTCGCCACTCGGTAAAAAACTCGCCGAGGCGATTGGCGCGGGCGTGGAAATCGATCGCGGTGGGCGCGTCACCGTGAGTGGCGATTGTTCGGTGCCGGGCCATCCGGACGTTTTCGTGCTCGGAGACATGGCCGCGATGAAGTCCGCCGATGGAAAATTCCTGCCCGGCGTCGCCCCCGTTGCCATGCAGCAAGGTCGCTACGCAGCCGACGTGATCGATCGGCGAATTCGCGGCACCGCCCCGGCTGCACCCTTCAAATACTGGGACAAAGGCAGCATGGCCACCATCGGCCGATCCCGTGCCGTCGCCGAAACCAAGGGCTTTCTACTCAGCGGTTTCATCGCCTGGCTGGCCTGGTTGTTCATCCACATTTTGTATCTCGCCCGCTTCGAGAACCGTATGCTCGTCATGTTCCAATGGTTCTGGAACTTCGTCACGCGCAACCGCGCGGCACGGCTCATCACCGGTTCGCCCGGCGCACATCACGTAACGAAAGTGAACTGACATGGCACCGTCACTCCGCCCCATCGCCCTCGTGACGGGAGCCTCCGCTGGCATCGGCAAAGAACTCGCGGAGCGGCTCGCGAAGAATGATTGCGATCTGATTCTCGTCGCACGCCGAACCGACGAACTAAACGCGCTTGCGGCAGGCTTAACCGAGACGCACGGTGCCAAAGTTCACGTGTTGTCGATCGACCTTGGAGATGCAACGGCCCCACGAAAGCTGTTCGACGAAGTTGCGGCGAAGGGGCTGAACGTCGAAATCCTCATTAACAATGCGGGGTTCGGTGCGCTCGGCGAGTTCGCCACGGCGGATCTTGCGCGCATGATCTCGATGATTCAACTCAACGTCGCGGCACTGACCGAACTCACGAGGTTGTTCTTGCCCGCGATGGTGAAGAATCGCCGAGGGAAAATCTTGAACGTGGCCAGCACGGCCGCGTTTCAACCGGGTCCACTAATGGCGGTGTATTACGCCACGAAAGCCTACGTGCTTTCGTTCTCCGAAGCCCTGCACGAAGAACTTCGCGATACCGGGGTGACAGTGACGTGCCTCTGTCCGGGACCGACGAAAACCGAATTCGGCGACGTGGCCGATATGTCCGGCACATCGCTATTCAGCGGGCCGAACGTCATGGCTGTCGGCCCCGTAGCCGATGCCGCATTCCACGGCCTCATGGCCGGAAGGCGGCTCGTCGTACCCGGTTTTCGCAATCGGCTGTTGATCTTCGCGGTTCGCTTTGCGCCGCGTTCGGTCATTCTGAAGTTAGTAAAAGGTTTTCAGAGCAAGCGAAAAAGCTAATGTCGGTCGAGCCAATCGCGAAAATTCACCGTTACAATTTTGAACGTGGCGAGGCGTGCGATCGTCGGGAAATAGTCGTCGACCCAGCCGTTCTTCGCAGCCACATCCCACGATGTGCCTTCGGGAATTTCGAGCGATTTGAGTAGAACGAGTCGCTGACAGCCGTATGTCATGGCAATGCGGACGGCGATCGAATCGGTCGTCACTCGCCATGAATACGGCAGTGACAGCGGATTGTTATCATCGCTTCGCGAGAATGCCAGACAGTCGATAAATTCGAGTCGTTTTGGGATCTCATACTTCGCCAACATCGTTTTCAGAATTGCAGACGGTGCGCTGAGCGATGCGAGCGCCGCCCAGTGTGCCGCCTCTTCGCCGAGCGTATGAATGCAGTCCATCTCGCGCACCGCATCTGCGAATCGACCTCCACCGGCAACGATAAGGATCGTCGTTTCGGGCTGAGCATTCAGCCATTTCGTCAGCGCTGGCCCGAGTTTCGGATGATCGAACAAACTGCCGCCGACTTTGACGACCATCATGCGGGGTTCTCCGTGGCCAAGATTGCGACCGCGTGTGCGGGGGCACAACCGGAGACCGCTTTACCGAGTTTGTGCGAGAGCGAGCAGAGCGGGTATTGCACTTTCGCGAACAGATTTTGAAGCAAAAATTCGCCACTCCCCGACAAGATCAGCGTTGTGGGCGTAAACCGCGATAGGATCGCTTTCTGAAATGCCTCGCGCATTCGCCGGATCTGTTCATCGCGGAGTTGCGTCGCAAATTGGCGGATCGCTTCGTCGCTCATCGTCTCGCGATCCGCACATCGGGCACGGGCCAATCGCGACATCGAATACGCAATGGTAGCCGGTCGATTGTCGGCGGAATCCGTGTCGGTTTCGTCTTCGGGAATCTCGCGTAACACCGTGTAAACATCGCGCATCGTCGCAAAATATTCGGCCGCGATATTTGGCAGCCCGAACGCGAACACCGGCGTGCGCGATGTGCCGAAGTACAGCAACTCCCCCGCATCGAGGCGTTGCCTATCGGTGTGGCCGATGGTGTCGGGCTTGCCCTTGCGAATCGCAATCAGGTCGGTCGTCGTCGAGCCGATGTCGATGAGCGCGGCATCGGCGTTCGAGCAAAATCGTGCTGCGTACGTAGCCAATGCGTGCCAGTTTGCCGCCGCGACTTTTGCCGTTTCTTTACGCGCTTTCGCCATTTTTACGAACTGACCATCGGTCGTCCAAACCCGAACTTTACACCTGTCAGCGGCACGCTCGACCGCATCCAGAATCGCCAGAACGCCTTCGCGTAAAGTCGGAAAACAGTCGCAGAGTTCGCCGGTCATCGTGATGGCGAGCGTCGTCGTGTTCGGAAATTGTGCGATCAGCGCGGCGAGACTGTCGCCGAGTTTGTCCGGTTGTTTCCAGAGCGGGAACGGAACGGTGACCGCGTGGCGATCGACCGTGGCGGCCTTCAAGTTCGCCCCGCCGATGTCGAGTCCTAGAACAGTGTGTGTCATACTTCACGAGACTATAAGGTTTCCGGATGTCCCGCTACCTCATCGGCATCGATCTCGGCACGACGAACTCCGCACTCGCTTACGTCGACACCGACGAAAAGACGAAAACGGGCCGGCCGAAATTACGCACGTTCGCGGTGCCTCAACTGCTAGGCAGCGGGCAGGTCGGCGAGTTGCCGTTGCTCCCATCATTCTTGTATTTACCCGGCCCGCACGAACTACCACCCGGCGCAATCGCGTTGCCCTGGAATGCGAACGCGAGCGATGCAATCGGTACATTCGCGCGCAATCACGGCGCGAAGGTGCCGGGGCGACAAGTCTCATCGGCGAAGTCGTGGCTGTGCCATCCGGGGGTCGATCGCACCGCGCCGTTGTTGCCGTGGGCATCACCGCCCGATGTCATTCGCATTTCCCCGCTCGAAGCCTCGGCCAAGTATCTGCGTCACCTCGTAGATGCGTGGAATCACGCGAAAGCGAAATCGCCCAGCGATCGCCTCGAAGAGCAATTCGTGGCGATTACCGTGCCGGCGTCGTTCGATGATGTCGCGCGAAACTTGACCGCCGATGCCGCAAAACAGGCAGGGTTGAAGCACGTCGTTTTGCTCGAAGAACCACAAGCGGCGTTTTATGCATGGCTCGGTACGCACACCGCGAAGGAAGCGAATCGCGTGAAGCCGGGGATGCGTTGCCTCGTAGTCGATGTCGGCGGCGGAACGAGCGACTTCAGCCTGATTCGTGCCGGGGAGGGGCAAGGCGACTTAGCCTTTTTGCGCGATGCCGTGGGCGAGCATTTATTGCTCGGCGGCGACAACATGGACCTCGCGTTGGCGAAAGCGATCGAGGCAAAACTCCCTGGCGGCAAGATCGACGCGGCGCAGTTCGGTGGGCTGATTCAAGCGTGCCGGACTGCAAAAGAAGCGTTACTCGTGCCGTCGCCGCCAGAATCGTACCCCGTGACGGTCGTTGGTCGAGGACGGTCGGTAGTCGGCGGCACGGTCTCGGTACCGATTTCGCAGGCCGACGTGCGTAGCGTGCTTTTCGATGGCTTCTTCCCGACCGTGTCGCGCGATGCGGAACCATCGCGAGTTGCACGTGCGGGGCTGCAAGAAATGGGCCTGCCGTACGTGGCCGACCCCGCAATCACGAAGCACCTCGCCGCGTTCTTGCGGCAAAATCGCACGACACCCGACGCGATTGATGCGATCCTTTTCAACGGTGGCGTGTTCCAACCACCGGTGTTGCAAGAGCGACTAATCGACGTGATGCGGCCGTGGTTCGGCGACGATTGGCAGCCGCTCGTGTTGACGAGTCCGTCGCTCGATCTGGCGGTCGCGTGGGGGGCGGCGTACTTCGCGTGGTTGAAGCAAACGGGCGGACAGCGCATCGGTGGGGGCACACCGCGATCGTACTACATCGGCATCGAGAC
Organism: Limnoglobus sp.; assembly: GCA_043726085.1. Taxonomy (GTDB): domain Bacteria; phylum Planctomycetota; class Planctomycetia; order Gemmatales; family Gemmataceae; genus Limnoglobus. The sequence goes on along the minus strand of JAYSKW010000554.1, from coordinate 5,508 downwards.
GACGGAACCGAGTGCGAATTCAGAGCTGCGATCCGTACTTTGCGTGGTGCCGCGACGGATGCAAGAAGGCGAAGAAATCTCGTTGCCGAAGCCCGAACTGGAGTTGGCACTCGGCCGCCCCGTGCTGTTTCCGCTTTACACTTCGACCGTTCGCGGCGACGATGCGGCGGGCGATCTCATTCAAGTTTCGCCCGAACAACTGCTGCCACTGCCGCCGTTGCACACGATTTTGCGCGGTGGCAAACGCAGCGGCACGAAACAAATTCCCGTCACGCTCGCGGCAAAATGTACCGAGATCGGCACGCTGGAATTGTCGTGCGTGTCGCGGGAAGGCAACCGCTGGAAGCTCGAATTTAACGTGCGGGATTTGATTCCCGAACCGCGTGGCGATGCCAAAGAGGCCACGGCCGCACCGCTCGATGTCTGGCCCGAAGAGAAAGTCCAGGCGGCGCGCGATGCGATTCAGGCGGCGTTCGTGGGTGGTGACACCGCACTGACAGTCACGCCGCAAGAACTGCCGAAGCGCATTGAAGCGGGCCTCGAATTGACGCGGTCCGAGTGGCCGACGGGGCTGTGCCGACGGATGTGGGACTTCCTCAGCGAGGTGTCCGAACAGCGTACGCGCGGCCCCGCATTTCTCGCACGCTGGTACAACCTCACCGGCTACTGCCTACGTCCGGGGTTCGGCGATCCACTCGACCGTTACCGCGTCGAGGCGGTGTGGAAACTCCTGATCGCGACGGCACCGGGCGTCGGTGCGAAGACCGTCACCGTTGCCGATGGCGGCGCGGATTATTGGATCATGTGGCGTCGCATGGCGGGCGGGTTGAACACGGCACTGCAACTCGCGTTGTTCGCGAAGCTGAAGCCGATTCTGCTTCCCACAAAGGGCAAAGCGATCAACCGGCCGAGCACGAACGAGCTCGCCGAGATGTGGCGAACGGCGGCGAGCCTCGAACGGCTCGATGCGAAAACGAAGGAGAATCTCGGCAACGAATTGCTACGACAAATCGCACGAACGCCGGTGCCGACGTTCGCGTTTTGGTCGCTGACGCGACTCGGTGCGCGCGTGCCACTTTACGGGCCGCTCAACGCGATCGTTCACCCGTCGACCATCGAAATGTGGCTAGAACGACTCGTCGATTTCAAGCCGACGAACGAGAGCGAAAAATCGGGTTGGGCATTCTGTTTGGCGCAACTGGCGCGGCGAAGTGGCGTGCGTGCGATCGAGGTCAGCGAAGTGCATCGCGAGCGCGTGGTTGCTCGATTGCGCACGGTCCACGTACCGACGAACTGGTTGCGGATGGTCGAGGAAATCGTGCAAACGGGTGGCGACGATCAATCGCAGATGTTCGGCGACTCGCTACCGATCGGCCTGCGGTTGACGCAATCGGCGGGGTGAAATTACTTCTTCTTTTTCGGCGACTCGACGGCGGTTGCCGTGGTCGTCAGCCAGAGATCTGTCGTGGCGATCTCGAACTCGGGCATTTTGAACTCGGCGATGCGGTTGGTGATCTTGCCATCCTTCGAGCGACCGACAAATTGGAACGGCACGGACACGCCCGCTTTCTCCGTCGTTAGCTTCACGACGATTGGCTTTTTCCCGTCAGATGGTACGACTTCGATTTTGACATCGGCGGGCAAACCGATGGCTGACACCTCGATGTCACCCACGAAGCCACCCGTCTTCACGGCGGTGATTGGAATTTCGGTCGGCTTGCCCGGAACGAGTGCGAAGCGATCCCCCTCAATCGCCAGGTGAAAGTCCGGTTGTTCGACGATTACCCTTAATAGGAAGGCGTGCCGAGGGCTGGCGGAGCCGTGCAGGTCGCGGACTTCCAAGGTGTACGCGCCATCGGTGGGTACGCCAAATCGGAGCGTGACGTCGTTGCTAGGATTGTCGGGCTGGGCATTTTGCAACACTTTGCCCGTGGTATCCAGTAAGCGTAGCGCAGGGGTGATGGCTAGCCCGAGGCTTGGGCCGTGCGCGGTCATCTGAAGCGTCGTGCCCTTTTTCGCGAGGATGCGGTACTTCTCCGGTTGGCCCGCTTCGCTAATCACGCCCGATGCGCTGAACGGTGGCGGGATCGGAGTTTCGGCCTTCGGCGCTTCGATCACCGCGTGCGATTCGCGACGGATGCGTATTGGATTTCGCGCGAGTGGCGTCAACACGTTCTGCCAGACATCGTCGTTCGTTACCACGGGAACCGGAGCCTGCGCCGCCTTCGGCATGTTCCAGCCGACGACGGAAACCGACCCTGGTTTCTCGCGATTGACGGCAAGCGGAAACGCATAATCGGCGTACGCTTCGGTCGTGAGTGTCAGCCGATAGACGTAGTTGACACCGCCCGCAAAATGGATGCTGCTATCCGGCGACGACGGGAACGCGAACAAGCGTACGTAGTACGTGCCGTCGTCCGGTGCGGTGAACGCGATCAGCGGATCGAGGCCGCGGCTGTCGTGGTTTTGCTCTAGAAGGAAGCCCGATTTCGAGACGATTTGCAGCACGGCATCCATCGGCGAGCGAAACGGGAAGTGCGCATCGAGCGCCGCCACCAGCGTTTGCCCCTTCTTCAGAGTCACCGCAAATAGATCGACATCGCCGTTCTTTTGCAGTTGCCCATTCACCAAGTTTGGCAGCGCGATTGGTTGCGCGTGTGCGGCATCGTCGTTCGGTTCGACTTCGCGACACTCGGGATACGTGCTGATTGCGAAGGGCCGCAACGCACTTGCGCCGGTTTCGTCGTGGAAACGCAGCCAGTAAATGCCGGGCACGGCGTCGGCGGCGATGGTGATCGCGAACTGGCCTTTCGTCTTACTGGCGATGCCGGTGATCGACTTGTCGCTGCTCCACACTTTCACGGGCCATGCGTCGAATCCACCGAACACCGTGACTTCAACGGTTTGCCCGCGTGGCCCGCCCGTGGGGAAAATATGCGTGGCGATTGGGGCCGCGTACGCCCCCGCCGAAAAGGCGAGCAACCAACCGCAGAGGAAAACGCATCGTGTCATCGGTATGTCACCTCGGCGGCGGAGTGTCAATTTCAGCCCATCAGTTCTTTGATCGGCATCGGGTCGCTGACGATGTGCGAGGGTCGCCCGTTCGGTGCGTACAGCAGTTTATTTGGGTCGATGCCGAGCTTCGTGTAGATCGTCGAAGCGAAGTTTTCCGGCGAAAGCACGCGCTCGATCGCGGCAAACCCCTTCTTGTCGGTCGCCCCCACCACCTGCCCGCCGGGGGTGCCGCCGCCCGCGAACAGCACGCTCATCGCGTTCGCCCAGTGGTCGCGTCCGGCGTCGTTGTTGATCTGCGGGGCACGGCCGAACTCGCCGAGTGCGATCACGAGCGTCGTATCGAGCAGCCCACGCTGATCGAGGTCGGAAATCAGTGCGGAGACGACTTGATCCCACGAGGGCAGTCGCGTTTTTAGTGCATCGAACAGCTTCGTGTGGTGGTCCCAGCCGCCGTCGTTCAGCGTGATGAACGGCACGCCCGCCTCGACCAATCGGCGAGCGAGGAGCGCGCGTTGTCCGAACGCGGTTCGCGTATAGGCTTGTCGCACTTTCTCCGGTTCGCGGCCGATACTAAATGCCGCCTGGGCTTCCTTCGATTTCATCAACTCGGCGGCTTGCAGGTAATGTTCGTCGAGCGCAACGGCGGGGTCGCCGGAGGTCTTGTCGAGGAAGCGGCGGAAGCGATCGACCTCGACGCGGACGTCGCTACGGTCTGCGAACCGGCCCGCGGTTAGGCCGCTCGGCAATGCGACATCGCGAACGCGGAAATTGTGCTGGTCCGGGTTCTCTTCGACGACGAACGGCGCGTATTTCGCACCGAGGAAGTTCGGCCCGCCCGACCGCGTCATGCTCGGGAAACTGAAGTAAGCGGGCAGCCCAGCCGGCGCACCGACCTCGGCGGCCGTTACCGAACCCATGCTCGGGTGGAAGCTGACGAACGCCCCGCAACCGACGGGGATTCGCGGCGGCGCGCCCGTCGTCATGTAGTGATTGCCCGCACCGTGGTTGCCCTGGTCGTGGCGAATCGAACGCACGATCGCGAGCTTGTCGGAGATCGCCGCGAGCCGCTTCATATGCTCGGAGATCATCATCCCGTTCGTCTTCGTGGGGATCGCCTTGAAGTCGCCGCGATACTCCGAGGGGGCATCGGGCTTCGGGTCGAAGGTTTCGTAGTGCGTCGGTCCGCCGTCCATCCAAATGAGGATGCACGACTTCGCCTTCGGCGCGATCTTATTCGTTCCGGACGAGGCCCGCATCGCAGTGGCCAGCCCGCCACCGAGCAAGGTCGTAAGGCCGAGTTGCAAGCAGTCGCGGCGCGTAACGCCTAGGCAGTTCGTGTTCATGTTCGTACCCTTCCATCAATCGTTGAATGCGAATTCGGGCGTGTTCAGCAACGCCCACATCAGGTCTTCGGTCGCCTCGCGGCGGCTCGCGTTTTTCTTCTCGAATCGCGTTACGCACTTCGCCGTCTCTTCGGTACTCGGCTCGCGGCAATAGATCAGCAAGTAAATCTCACGCACGATTGCAGCGGGCGTTTTATCGCTCTTCGCGAGTATCGCCGCGTTACCGTTATCGTCGGTAATTTTACGTTGAATGTTCGGCGAATTCATCAGGTGCAGTGCCTGCACCACCGTCGTTTCCGAACTGCGTTCGCACGGCGGATCTTGGTTTGGATCGGGTCGCCCGAAGCTGTCGAGAAACTTTGAATCGAAGCGGACCGTCCACGATTCCATCGCACGCGAACCGGGCGACATCGCCTCGAATTTCTCGGTCACACCGGTAATATCGGTGACGGCATCGAGCAATACTTCCGCACGGAGTCGTTGCCGATAGTGCCGCGAATAGTTGCGGATATCGCCGATGTTGCGATCGCGCGGCGTGGAGTTCAAACCGTATGCGTGGCTGGTCGCGATTCGACGGATGAGCGATTTCATATTGCAGCCGCCCTTGCGGAAGTCGGCCGCGAGTTCGTCGAGTAGCGGGCCGTTCGTCGGCGGGTTCGTCGCACGCAGGTCGTCGACGGGATCGACGATGCCGCGGCCCATCAGGTCTGCCCAGACGCGGTTGGCGATCACCTTCGCGAACGTCGGATTCTCCGGTGCCGTCACCCACTTCGCCAGCACGACGCGCGGGTCGTCTTCGGGGGGAATCACGATGTCCTTGCCGAGCAACGTGCGCGGTGACATCGCCTTGTCAGTCAGCGGGTGCTTGACCGTGCCGGTGGGGTTGACGTAGAAGATTTCCTCGCCGCCGGAGATCGGTGCCGAGATGCCTTGCCCGGCGTGGCCGAGGCGGGCGAAGAACGCGGCGAAGCTGTAAAAGTCGTCTTGCGAGTAAACTTCAAATGGGTGGTGGTGGCACTTCGCACAGTCTAGGCGGATGCCGAGGAACAGCTGGCTCGCCATCGTCGTCAGTTCGTCGGGTTGGCGACGATTGCGATAAAATACGACGGCCCCGTTGCGGAACGAACTGCCTTGTGCGGTGAGGATTTCG
>JAYSKW010000553.1:0-2437 GCA_043726085.1 Limnoglobus sp. | reverse complement strand
GCAACATGCCGTCCGCACGATGACTGACACCGCATTGGCACTCACGCAACTTCGCCTGCGATTCTTGGCGAAACTGAAAGACGCCGCGGTGCCGTTCGTCGTCAACGGGCCGTTACCCGGCGACGCCGATTCACTGCCGACGACGCTGAACGTGTCGTTCCCCGGCTGCCGTGCGGACATCCTGCTGATGGCACTCGACCTCGTCGGCGTCGCCTGCTCGACCGGCTCCGCCTGTTCGAGTGGCAGCCTGTTACCATCGCCCGTACTCACCGCAATGGGCGTACCCGACGACGTGTTGCAATCGGCGATGCGCTTCAGCTTCGGCGAAACGACGACCGCGGCGGACATCGACGCCGCCACCGAGCGAATCACCGAGTGCGTCCAGAACGCACGGACAGGATAAACAAGATTTTCAGGATTCGATTTAAAACGAGTTTCTCCGCGTTCTTTGCGATCTCTGCGGTTACACTCTTCCTTCAGTGCTCCCCTCACCGAGGTACTGCGATGCGAATCTCCCGTTTCTGGCCTGCGTTCGGAGTGTTGCTGATGGCGACTGCCACCGGTCTGTCCGTCGAGTTTCCGGCTGCGGCGACGTTGCCCGTGCGGGCGGAGTTTCCGGACCCGTTGATGGCGTTCGACGGCAAGAAAATTGCCACGGCCGAGGAATGGAAAACGACGCGACGACCCGAGTTGAAGGCGTTGTTCCAAAAGTACATGTACGGGCGATTGCCGCTGGCCCCGAAGGGAATGCGCGTGGTGGTGCTGCATCAGGACGATCGTGCGTTCGGCGGAAAGGGTACGCTGCGCGAAGTCGAATTGCAGTTCGATTACAACGGAGAAATTAACCCGACGCCGATCCGCTTGATGATCGCGTTCCCAAACGAGCGCAAGGGGCCGGTGCCAACGTTTGTCGGCCCGAATTTCGGCGGTAACCATCTCTATGTGAGCGACCCGAAGATTCGCATTCCCGATGCGTGGATGTACGCGAACTATCCGGGCGTGAAGGCGAACAAGGCGAGCGAAGCGGGGCGTGGGAAGGAACCGGGCGTGTGGCCGTTGGAACTCGCAATATCGCGCGGGTACGCCGTCGCCACGTTCTATGCGGGGGACATTCAGCCGGATCGGCCGAATGTTTCCGAAGGCTTTCGAGGCACATTACCGAAGACTGAAGCGACGGGCGACGAGACGGCAACGATCATGAGTTGGGCGTGGGGCGTGCATCGCTGCGTCGATTATTTGACGACCGTGCCGGAGGTCGACGGCAAGCGAATCGCGGCGGTGGGGCATTCGCGGTTGGGGAAAACCGTGCTGTTGGCGGCGGCATTCGACGACCGCATCGCGCTCGCGATTCCGCACCAAGCCGGTTGCGGTGGCACCGGGCCGAGCCGCCACGCCGACCCGAAAGCCGAGACGGTCAAGCGGATCAACACCGCGTTCCCACACTGGTTTTGCGGGAACTTCAAAACCTTCAACGAGGCACTCGATAAACTCCCGTTCGACCAGCATTGCCTCGCGGCCATCTGCGCCCCGCGACCGGTGTTGTTCACGAATGCCACCGAAGACGAGTGGGCAAACCCGAGCGGGCAGTTCGACATGCTGAAACGCGCGACGCCGGTTTACAAGTTACTCGGTGTCGATGGGCTGTCAGTAACGGAAATGCCACCGCCCGGCACGCTCGCTAAGAGTCGCCTCGGGTACTTCATCCGCACCGGAAAGCACGCGATGACGACCCCCGATTGGCAAGTGTTTCTGGAGTTCGCGGATGAATGGCTGAAGTAACGCAAATCGGTTTGGGGTCACGGTTTCGCTTCGGTCGCCCAAAGGATGCCGTTCTTCAGGAGTGTCTCGAACGCGGGCTTCGCGAAATCGTCCGCACTTCCGAGGCAAGTATAGAAAATGCGGCCGCGGTTCGCCGCCTTCTCGCGAACCCAGGCGAGCGGTTCCGCGGGGTTGTCGCCGCACCGGCCCGTTAGCAGAACGACGGCATCGTTCGCGAGCGGATTCGATTTGTACAACCACGATGGATACTCGACCGCCTCAGCGGGCCAACCTTGCAGTATCGGGTGGGCCTTCGCGGTCGCACTGGCGATTTCGACCTTGGTTTTCAGCATGTTCGGGTAGTGCCCTTTATATTCGCAGCCGAGAATCTCTTTGTCGAACGCCTCCCACATCGTCACGCCGTCGGGTAGTGATTCCCCCTTGCGTGGTGCGAAGGCGTGGCTACTCGTGCGAATCGCGATCACCGGTTTGCCTGCCATCACGAACCGTTTCACGGCCTCGAGTTCCGCCGTCAACAGTGGCTTGCGGCGCACGCTCATCAGCATTGCGTCGGCGGTGTTCAGCAGGTCGATTCCGGGCAAGCTGTGCTTCACTTTGGCATCGGCGAATACGAACGACACGCGGTACGTTTGCCCGAGTTGTTTGCGTGCGAAGGTGG
>JAYSKW010000552.1:0-5918 GCA_043726085.1 Limnoglobus sp. | reverse complement strand
TTCGATGACTCAACACGACCGTCAGTTATTGAATGATGACGTCCCTCGCTAGCGCGTCGGGCTAACAAGATCAGCGCGCCATCGTCAATGCTTGTTTTGCGTCGATCGAATCGATGCGGCCATCGGCCATGCTCACGATGCGGTCGCCGAAATCGTAGACGCGGTTATCGTGCGTCACGACAATGACGGCGCGATCGCTTTGCACCGCAACCTGTTTAATCAGCGTCATAACGGTACGGCCCGATGTGCCATCGAGCGCGGCCGTCGGTTCGTCGCACACCAGCAATCGCGGTTCGTGAACGAGCGACCTCGCGATCGCGACGCGCTGTTGCTGCCCGCCCGAAAGCTGATTCGGGTACGACTTCAACCGACTGCCCAACCCCACGGCATCGAGCATCTCGGCGGCTTTCTTGAGAGCCGTCGGGCGGGACCAACCCGAGATCAGCAACGGCACGCAGGCGTTCTCGACCGCGTTCAACGACGGCAGCAAGTTGTATTGCTGGAACACGAAGCCGATGTTGTCGCCGCGGAACCGCACCTTGCGATTTCCGCCCATCTTGCTGAGCGGTTGCCCGAGCACTTCGACATCGCCGACAGTTGGGTCGAGTAACCCCGCCACGATGGAAATCAGCGTCGTTTTGCCGCACCCCGACGGCCCGACGAGCAACACCATCTCGCCGTAAGGCAGATCGAGATCGATCCCCGCGAGCGCTGCGACTTTCGTATCGCCGACGCCAAACTCTTTGGTCACGCCGATCAACCGCACCGCCGAACGATCGTCGGCAACGGTCGAGATTTGCGACTGCGATTCGGATAATTGTTGTGCGATCATGTGTGAAATCCACGGGTTTATCGGAACACGACGCCGGCTTCGAGGAACAACACTCGCCGCATACTGATGAGTGCGGAGACGAGGATAATCGCGAACACGGCCCCGCCGGAAATCGCCATAATCTGCCAGCCGAAGTAGAACGCAGGGGGCGTCGATTTCACGAAGCGTTCGAAGACGTAACCGAACAGCGCCGCCCCACCGATGCCGATGCCATAGCCGATGACGCCGACGACGAGGGCTTGCAAGAGGATCATGCGGATGAGCCGAAAGTTGCTCACGCCCATCGCCTTCAGACAACCCCACTGCTTCAGGTTTTCGAGCGTGAACAGGTAAAATGTCTGCCCGGCGATTGCACAACCGACGAAGAAACCGAGTGCGACCGTGATGCCGAAGTTGATCGGGATACCGGTGCGTTCCATGTAGTATTTGATCGTCGACCAGAAGAACTGATCGTTCGTTTCGGCTTTCAATCCCGTCTGCGTGGTAATGCGTTCGCAGACGGTTTCCGGTGTCACGTCGTCGTTCACTTTCGCCAAAATGAAGCTCAGCGTCTTGCGTTCTTGCGGTACGAACTGGATCGCTTGCGAGTAGGTGCAGTACAGGATCGGGAACGTCTGGAACGTCGGGTTGCACTTGCAAAGGCCGACGATCACGGCACGTTTATCGTTCATTTCGAGCGTTTTGCCGGGTGCGTACGGTTCCTCGCCGTAGAGGTAACGCCAGCCGAATTCATCGAGGAACACTGCGTTCGGTTGTCGCAAGTCGCCGAGTTCGCCGTTGAGAATGCGGTCCGGCCGCGGCGCACCAACGAGCGAGGCATCGTCGAGGCCGATGAGGATCACCTGTTGAAAATTGCCTTCGGCCAGCTTCGCCCGCGCGATGCTCTTGTAAAGCCGCACCGCCCACTGAATGCCTTCGACCCCACGCACGCGCAAAAGTTTGTTTTCCGACATTGGTTTCGTGTCGTCGACGAACTGCACGTTGCGATCCATCACCCAAATGTCGCCACCTTCGATGTCGCGAATCTGGCTCGTCGTGTTACGCATCAAGCCGCAGAAGATGGCGCTTTGTTGCCCCATCAGCAGCGCGGCAAACGCGACGCCGAAGATGATGCCGAAGTATTTCGTCTTGTCGCCCGTCAACATCCGCAGTGCCACCCAGTTCATATTGAACCCTCGTGAGCCAGTCCGAGTGCCGCGAACGTAAACCGCGTCACGTGGTCGGTGACCGCTTCGACGGTCAACGACTCGATGTGTGCGGAGCCGAAAATCAGAATCGAAACCGGTCGATTCTGGCGGTAGTACAGAATCTGCCCCATCACGCTGAAACCGGACATTAGTAGTCGCTCTTCGGGCCAGCTCGGTCGTAACTCGCGGAGAATTTCGCGTAGTTGGAACGCCATCGGTTGAATGTAATCGCGGACGACTTCCTTCGCCGCTTCGGTCGGGTGTGCCAGTTCGCGCATCATCAACTGAAGCGAATGCGGGTTTACCGGTGCGTGCATCCGCGACACCATCACGCGAATAAAGTCGCGAAGTTTGACCGCCGGTGCCGTGCCATCGGGCCAGACCGGGAACGGCTCGCCGACGGTGCTGCAATTGTGCGCGTGCTTGACCGCCTCGATGTAGAGGCGATCCTTGCTGCCGAAGTGATAGTTCACCGCAGCAATGTTCGCGTTGGCCTTCTTGCAGATTTCGCGAACCGAGACGGCTTTGAAGCCTTTTTGGGCAAAGGCTTCTTCCGCAGCCGCAATCAGCCGCTTCTTCGCGTCCAGCGTCACGTGGTCGTTGTTCATAGTCGTTCTGAAGTTAGCAATCGGCAGTTACCAACGATCATATGAAACAAACGTTTGAAAAGTCAAGTTTGGTGTCAGAAATTGTGTCATCCATGCGCATGCGGAAAAGTCAAAAAATCGAACACGATCCGACGTAAGTCGGAATTCGTGTCCTGTACGGAGTGACATAGAATTGTCGCCAAATGACATAGAAGTGCGCGCAAATGACATAGAAAAGGCGCATCCGGTCGATTTTCGGTCGCATTCGGTCGCGAAACAACCGGTAGTTTCGGCTGATGTGAAATCGAGAGCCTCGACGTAACTTGCGATAAAAGTTCGAGATACGGCAAAAACGCCGTTTTCGGATCGGCGATTTGCGATCAAAAACGGACGTTTTGGGACGCGAAAATGGCAAAAACAGACAAAAAACTCGTCCGCAATTGTGACTTACGTCGAATAGGAATGCCTGAAACCGCGTTTTCGAGTATCGTGGCAGCCAGTCTCATCACTGAAATCAGAGAAAATCACCGTGAGCCATCGCATTGGAATTATCGGGCTGATGCACGAATCGAACACGTTCATTGCCGAGCAAACCACGCTCGTTCATTTCGAGAATGACCTGCTTTTGCGTGGGCCGAGCGTACGCGAGAAGATGGCGGATTCGTTGCATGAAGTCGGCGGGTTCTTCGCGGGGTTGCAGATGGCGGGCATCGAAGCGGTGCCGATCTTCATGGCACGAGCGTTGCCGTACGGCACGATTTCCGCCGAAACGGCCGACATTCTATTCGAACGAATGCTCAATGCCGTGGCGGAACACGGCCCACTCGATGGCTACCTCGTCGCGCCGCATGGAGCAACGGTGTCAGCGAATCATGCGGACTTCGACGGTGATTGGCTGACGTTGTTACGCGAACGGATTGGCCACCAGACGCCGATGATTGCGACGCTCGACTTGCACGCGAACCTGTCCGCTCGCATGGTGGCTGCCTGCGATGCGATCGTCGGCTATCGCACGAATCCACACCTCGACCAGAAGGAACGCGGCCTCGAAGCCGCCGCGCTGATGGCACGCACCGTACGCGGTGAAATCCGCCCCACGATGGCGGCCGCATTCCCGCCACTGGCCGCGAATATCGAACGCCAGGCGAGCGCGGAACCGCAATGGAAACCGCTTCAGGATAAGCAAGCCGCACAGTTGGCGTTGCCCGGCGTACTCTCGAACAGTTTGCTGTATGGCTTCCCGTATTCCGACGTGCCGCAGATGGGTTCGTCGGTTGTCGTCGTGACCGATAACGACCCCGCACTCGCGCAGAAACTCGCCGACGAACTCGCAGCAGAATGGTGGCAACGCCGCGACGATTTCGCGGGCAAAATGCGATCCGTGGCCGACGCGATGGAGTTTGTCAGAACCCACGATGGCCCGATTTGCTTGCTCGATATGGGCGATAACGTCGGTGGCGGATCGCCCGGCGATAGCACGATTCTGGCCCACGGACTCATCGAAACGGGCGTGAAGAGCCTTGTGATTCTGCAAGATCCGGAATCGGTGCATCATGCCGAATCGCTCGGCGTGGGGCATCGCGTGACGCTACGCATGGGCGGCAAATGCGATCGACTGCACGGCGAACCGATTGAAGCTATCGTCGAAGTCATTTCGCTACACGATGGCAAATTCGAGGAAACCGAAGTGCGGCACGGCGGCATTCGCTCGTTCGATCAAGGCCGCACGGCCGTCGTCGTCACCGATAGCGGGCTGACCGTGATGCTGACAACGCGCCGAACGGCCCCGTTCAGTCTGCGTCAACTGACCGCGTTCGGCGTCGTCCCGGAGCGATTCCACGCGATTGTTGCGAAGGGCGTCCACGCACCGACCGCCGCCTACGCGCCGATCAGCAAGCATCTCATCCGCGTCAACACCCCCGGTGCCACCACTGCCGACATGGCGAGTCTCAACCACCAGCACCGCCGCAAGCCACTGTACCCGTTCGAGGAATGCGATTAGGCGGCCCTCAAGCCGGGTAAGTTGTGCCACCAAGGTGCGGCCGTCGGTTCTTCGTGATGATCGTCGTGTTTGTCGGTTTTCTTGGATTTCTTCTCGTCGGCTTTCGGTTTTTCGGTCGTCAAGACCTGCATCGCGATGCCGAGCAACGTGGCGACGATAACCCCGCCGTTGAGTGCGGTGCTGTGATCGCCCACCCATTTGACGGCATCGTAGGTTCCTAAACTTTCCGCGATGAAGAATGCGGCATGCCACGATATGAGCACGCCGACAAAACTCGCAATCATCATCGTCCAGAGACGATAAAGAATGACGCCGAACAGGCCGCCGGCCAGGAACACCGCCCACATCTCTTGGGCGTGAGGTAACACCGATTGCACGGCGATCCACGCCCCGACACCACCGGCCACGAACGCGAGGAGTTTCGCGATTTCGAGTGCCATCACCCCGCCCGCAAACGCGAGCAGCACGCCGATGACGAGCACCTGGCCCCCCGCTGCCTTACCCGCGCTGAGGCCGAGAACCCCCGCCGCAGTAGTGATGCCAAACACGACCCAGAAGCGGTGCCAACGCCATCCGAACGCCCAGAGTAAGAAGCCAACCAACAGCGTGAAGAACGCCGCTCCGAGCGAGAGTCCTTTGGCTTCCATCAAGATGTCGGGTACGATTAGTTGCATCGGTTTTGCACGGAGAGGGAATTTCGCGTTGGACAGCAATTCGCTATAGTTACACGTTATCGAGATGAAATCGTGCCTGTCAAGCGAGTGGCATTCGCAACCGCGCGAAATCCGATTTTCACACGTGAAAGTGTCGGCTTCTCCGTCACGGTTTACCAAACGGGAAAGCACTTCTGAGGTCTACCAATGCGAAACTTGTACTTGATAGTAGCGATGCTGATACTCATCGCAGGATGTGCCGACACGAAATCTGATGGAGGTGCGAAACCACTCCCGGAAAAACGAATTCCGCCGGGAGCGAATGGGCCGCGTTAATACACGCCGACAACGGTGCTGCCTGCGAGTTCGGCGAACGGGCGAACGCCGCTGACGCCGTCCCAAGGGTACTTCTCGAACGGCTTCTCGCGTTCGCCTTCGTCGCGCTCCGGGAAGCGGGGTACGAAGAATTCCTTCGTGAGCGTCGTCAGCATGACGCGACCCGTTTCGCCGTATGGCACGATTTCATCGTAGTTGTCCGGGTTCACGACTTGAATGACCGCACGCGGTTGCGGGGCGTAGTAGCTGATTTTGAAGCCGTCTTCCGGCCCGATTGGCTTTGAACAGGCCAACCCCATCAGCGTGTTGCCGTACGTCGGC
>JAYSKW010000551.1:0-2632 GCA_043726085.1 Limnoglobus sp. | reverse complement strand
GAGACGTTCGGGAGGTGGGCCGCTTTCCCCCGCACGGATCGGCGGCCACGCCATCGATCCGCTCGCAGAGAGTTCGGCAATTTCGGCTTCAAATCGCTTGTCGAACGTGTTCGTCGTCGCTTCGGGGAGTTTGCGCAGAACGGCGAGGAGAGGATCGGCCGTTTTCGTATCGTCGTTTAAGACCGCCTGACAAAGATCACACTCAAGCACGTGCTCCGCGATGACTTCGGTTGAGTCCGACCCCAACTGACCGAGGCTGAATGCAACCAGTTCTTCGGAATCCGGGCACGAAGTACCGTGCATGAATGCGATCCTCACCAGGCGGGATAAACGTCAATCGAGCAAACCATCGAATTCGCTGCGGAGTCGACGCAACAATCGACCCTTGATGACATAGATGTGCGCGGCAGAGATTCCAAGGTCGCGCGCCACATCGTTCGGGGAGTGCCCTTCGACGACCACTCGCCAGAACGCCTGCCAGGTGTGCGGTTCGACCGAATCCTGTAGCAATGTTACGGCCCGGCGAATGAGCAAAACGCGATCCTGTTCCTCGTCGTCCGCACTCCGGTCATCGTCGGTGGGCACGACGACCTCGTTGAACCGCGCTTGTACCGACGAGCCGCCCTGGCCCGTCGGTTGCCGCGTTTGTTGCCGACGATACGCGAGTAACTGATTGTGCGTGATGCCCCATAACCAGCCGCGAAACGAGTTCTGGCCGTTCTCCGAGCGAAACTTCACGACGTTTCGCGACAGTGCCTTGAAAACTTCCTGCGCGACATCGGACGCATCGACTTCTTGCAACCCCGCCCGCGTACACCACCGACGCACCAGCGGATAATAAAGGTTTACCGCACGACCCCACGCCTCACTATCGTCGGCACGCAGCCGACCGAGTAATGTGAGCGAGGTAATGTCGTTCGGGGCAGGCACGGAGCAACTCTCCACGAAAGCAAGACGAAGGCAGGGCTGTTATATTACTGCATTCGCGATGGGATCAATGCCGGAAGTGCCGCACTCCGGTGAACATCATGGCGATGCCGTGTGCGTCGCAAGCTTGGATCGCGAGTGGGTCGTTGACCGAACCGCCCGGTTGCACGATGGCCGTGATGCCCGCGGCGGCGGCGAGTTCGACGTTGTCTGGAAACGGGAAGAACGCATCGGAGGCCAACACCGAACCGCTCGCGCGTTCACCGGCCTTCTTCACCGCGATCTCAACCGACACGACGCGCGACATCTGCCCCGCGCCGACGCCGACGATCTGCGTGCCGCGTGCCAACACGATTGCGTTCGATTTCACGTGTTTGCACGCGAGCCAGGCAAACCAAAGTGCATCCTTCTCCAATTGTGTTGGCAGGCGTTTCGTTTTCACTTCCCATTTCGTAATGTCGTCGGCTCCCACGTCGCGTGTCTGTACGAGCAACCCGCCATCGACGCGACGATAATCGAGACCTTGCGGCCCGCCGGTAAGCGGCCCGGTCCGTAACAGCCGTACGTTCTTCTTCCAGCCCTTCAAAAGTACCAACGCCGCTTCGCTGTACTCCGGCGCGATGATGCACTCGACGAACCGCTCGCCGGTCATGATGGTCTTCGCCGTCGCGTCGTCGACGTTCTGATTGAACGCGAGGATGCCACCAAACGCCGAGAGCGGATCGCCGTCCCACGCGAGTGAAAACGCCTCCGCGAGCGTACTCGCAGTCGCCGCACCGCACGGGTTGTTGTGCTTCACCACGACCGCCGCCGGCGTCGTAAACTCGCGCGCGAGATTCAGTGCGGAATCGAGATCGAGGATGTTGTTGTAACTGAGTTCCTTACCGTGGAGTTGGTGTGATGCGGCGTAAGGAAAAGGTCCGTAATATTCCACATACGACGCGGCGACCTGATGAGGATTTTCCCCGTAACGAAGCGCCGACTCCTGACGGTAGTTAAGGAAAAGACTCCACGGCAGCCTGAAGTCACCATCCTGATGCCTGGATTGCCAACCTCCCAGGTTAGCGGCTTGGAAGTGGTTGAAAATGGCAATGTCATACTGGGCGATGCTGTGAAACGCATTGTAAGCGAGACCGGCTCGCTGCTCAAGTGACAGTGTCCCCCCGTTTTCTTCCATGTATGTGATGATGAGTTTCAAATCAAGCCAGCACGTCGCCACCGCGACGCTCTCGAAGTTCTTCGCCGCTGCGCGGATCATGCACGGGCCGCCGATGTCGATGTTCTCGATCACCTCGGCTTCGGTGACGCCGGGCTTGGCCACCGTTGCCTCGAACGGATAGAGATTGCACACGACCAGGTCGATCTCGGGCAGGTTGTGTTCGAGCAGCGTGGCCATGTGCTCGGGCTTGCTGCGTTTCGCGAGTAGCCCCGCGTAGATGGCAGGGTGGAGCGTCTTGACGCGGCCATCGAGGATTTCCGGGAAGACGGTCAGTTCGCTCACGTCCTTCACCGGCAACCCCGCATCGGCCAGCAATTTGCGCGTGCCACCCGTGGCGATCAGTTCGACGCCGTACTTCGTGTGAAGTTCAGTCGCGAACTCCAGCAGGCCCGTCTTATCCGAAACCGACAACAACGCACGACGAATCTGACGCAACATACATCATCCCCAGTGCAATTTCGCACGACAACGGTCAATTCCTTCAAT
>JAYSKW010000550.1:0-8930 GCA_043726085.1 Limnoglobus sp. | reverse complement strand
TTCGACGACGCGATCGAAGCGACGGATGATCGATTCGATCGAACTCGGGAAGATGTTATTCCCGCGAACGTAGATCATGTCATCGACGCGGCCGAGTATGCCGCCCCGCAACACCGTTGTTGTACGACCCGGCTCCGGTGACCGCACCAAATCGCCCGTGCGATAGCGAATCGCGGGCGAACCCCATCGCCCGAGGTTCGATACAACTAGCTCGCCAATTTCGCCCGCCGCCGTGGCATTGTGGCCACCCGGTTCGACGACTTCGGTATAAAACGCATCATCGTTGAGCGTCAGCCCCGTATCATCGTCGCACGTTTGCACCGCCACCGGACCCGTTTCCGTCATTCCATAATGATCGTAGACTTTCGCACCCCAACCGGCTTCAATCCGCGCCCGAGTCGAGGCAATTCCGCCACCCGGTTCCCCCGCCACGACGATCGTACGAACCGATGAGTTCGCGATGTCGATGCCTTCTTTCGCGGCGACTTCAATCAGGTGCATCGCGTACGTCGGCGTGGCAAACATCACCGTGACATCGTGCTCAAGCGCAAACCGCAATCGCGTCGTACTCGACATTCCGCCGCCGGGCAGGCACAAGCCACCGTGCCGAGTGAACGCTTCAAACCCAGTCCAAAAGCCGAGAAACGGGCCGAACGAAAACGGGAAGAACGCGACATCGCGTTTGGTGATGCCGATCTTCGGGAAGATCCAGTCCCAGCAACCCAGCAACCACTGCCAGTCGCTCGGCGTGTCGAGCCAACGCAGCGGTTTGCCCGTAGTCGTGCCCGATGTCTGGTGTAGCCGTGCGTATTCGTGTCGCTCAGAAGTCTGGTTCGTACCGTATGGCGGGGTCGTCAATTGGTCGTTGGCAAGTTCGGCCTTCGTTGTAAACGGCCAAGTCGAAATCGGGTCGGCGGGGTTCGTGGCATGAAATTTCGTGGCATAAAAGCGATTCGTCGGCAGGATCGCGCGCAGTCCAGATCGCAACTGATCTTCAGGTGTTTCCAATGATGATCTTGGTATGTCCAACCGGAAACTCCGAAGTCGAATGTCGCGTGCGGATACCGATACCGAGGCGAAATCTTACAGAGAGAATAAGAACCAGAATTTAACCGCGGTTAATGTTTTGTTTTTGCTGTGCGGCTTACGGCGTCTTGATGTCGAAGCAAAACAGCAAATCGAAATCGCGGAGATACAACTTGCCGTTTGCGATGACAGGATGCGCCCAGACAGCGCCGCTCTTCTTGTCGGTCAGGGTGTTTTGCGGCAACTTCATCCGGGCGACTTCGTTCCACCCGTCAGGCGTCGCTTTGATCACCGCAAGTTCTGTGCCTTTGTTTTTCTCTTCGTAACAGAACAAGTGACCATCGGCGAAACTGACCGAACCTTTGCCGAGTTTGCCACTCTTCCAGACGGGTTCATCGGTCGCGTTCTTGAACGCAAAACAGGTCCAGCCGCCCCGCTCGCTGTGGCCGTAAATGTAGTCGTCGACTTGGATCACGCCACCGTGATGGTTCTCGAACGTCCTAAATTTGCTGTAAACCTTGGTCGCTTGCACACCGCCGTTGCCATCCGATGCCAGCTTGTAACACTCGCAACCCGCACCGTAGCCCGCTGTGAAAAACGCATACCCATCGGCCACGATCGGCGAAGGGATCACTGCTATCAGGCGGCCAATTTCACCGGTGCGAAACATCAGTTTGCCATCTTTCGCACGCACGGCGAGTGCCGAGGCCATCGTCTGCTGTACGTAAATTCGCACGCCATCGATCTCAGTCGGCACGATCGACGAGTACCCCGCACCGTCTTTGAATTCGGTGCAACTCCAGATCGTCTCGCCCGTCTTAGCGTTGAGCGCGATCATACCCGTCTTCTTGCCGGGCGTGCAAATGACATTATCGCCATCGACGAGTACCGATTCGCTGTAGCCCCAAGACGGGATCGCGCCACCGAAGTCTTTGACGAGGTTTTTGCTCCAGACTTTCGCACCGTCTTTCGCGCTCACACAGACGACGTCACCCGTCGCCCCGAGACAATAGACGTAGCCATCGGCCACGGTCGGCGTCGCGCGAGGGCCGCCACCCCAACCGGCGTTGAAGTTGCCCGCTGCGGTATCGAGTGGAGTCGTCCAAATCGGCTTACCATTGGCCGCATTTAAACAGCGGATGAACTCGGCTGAACCGGGTTTGTTGTCCTTGCCGCCCAGAAGATAAACGCGGTCGCCAACGACCGCAACTGAGCCGTAACCGGTGCCGACGTTGTTATTTTCCCAAACGACCTTGGGGCCAGCCTTCGGCCACACCAGCGACAAGCCCGTTTCGTTGGACTTGCCATCGCGGTTGGGGCCACGCCATTGCGGCCAATCGCCCGATGTCGCCGGTGCAGATGTTGTGAGAAGTCCGATTGTCAAAAGAAGCGAGGGGATCATTTGCGATCCTTCGATGCGGTAGGATGTTCGCAGCCAGAGGTAACCGAATGATATGTGGGCATTCCCCTACGGGCTAGGTTACGCGGATTTGCCGAATCCGCTCGGGAAGTATCCGTTCGCAGTTGCCGTCGAGGGATTCCAGAACGATGCCATCGAAAGCGAGATTGATGACCCTGCCAGATCGTGTCGTACCATCGGCATGTTCGAGAGCTACCCATTTATCGGTGAGTGCCATCCAATCGACCCAGTTGGTTTCGACGTTGCTCCAATTGCCGCCGCGTACCTGTTCGTAGCGTTTGTCGAGTTTTTGAAATAGCATTTCGGCTGCGTCGTCTCGCGAAATGGATCTGCCCGATTCGAGCGACAGCGAGGTGGCGTCGGGGAGATTCGCGTTCTGAAAGTCGCTGGCAGTCTGATTCAAATTCAGCCCGATGCCGACGACGATGGCTGCTTGTCGCTCGATGAGTATGCCGCAGACTTTCTTGCCGTCGATCAGCACATCGTTTGGCCATTTGATTCTCGCTCGCAACCCCGTGAGTTCGCGAATCGTCTCGGCGACGGCGACCGTTACCCATGCGGTAACGATCACGGGAAGCGCAGGGGAGAGTGCGGAGTCGATGATGATCGAAGCAATAATCGACGAACCGGGCTGACTCTGCCAGGTGCGGCCGTGCGTGCCGCGCCCTGCGGTTTGTTCGTCCGCGAGAATTGCGGTACCGTAGTGGATTGGGCTTGCCGACAAGGCCACAGCGAGGTCGTTGGTACTCGCTACCGATTCGTACACGCGAACGGTGTGGCCGATGTGCGGGTGATTGAGCGTCCAAATCTCGCGCGGTTCGATCACGAAAGAAAGTCCAACGCGATGTCCGCCGCCATCGCGGAATGCGTGAGCGCACCGACGCTGATTCGCTCGACGCCCGTTTCGGCGATGCTGCGAACGGTAGTGAGGTTAACGCCGCCGGACGCTTCGAGTTTCGTGGCCGGTGCAACCGCGTTTCGGCGTGCGACCGCGAACCGCAACTGTTCGAGCGACATATTATCGAGGAGTACAATTTCCGGTTTCGCTGGCAGAACCCGTTCGAGTTGTTCGAGCGTATCGACTTCGACTTCAACCGAAAGCCCCGCGTTGCCGGGGTAGGCACGGGCGAGTTCGACGGCCTTGCGAACGTCGCCACCGACACCCGCGATGTGGTTGTCCTTGATGAGAATCGCATCGTACAACCCGATGCGGTGATTGGTGCCGCCGCCCATTCGCACCGCATACTTTTCGAGTAATCGCCAACCCGGAGTCGTTTTGCGGGTATCGAGAATCGCGACATTCAGGTCGCGAACGAGCGATGTGTAGCGGTGCGTTTGCGTGGCAACGCCAGTCATTCGTTGCAATAAATTCAGGGTGGTACGCTCGGCAATGAGGATTTCCCGAAGCGAACCAGAGACGTGTGCGATGCACGTTCCCGGTGCCACCAAATCGCCATCGGTAACGAAGGTTTGAAACTGTAGATTCCCGCGTGCGGCAATCGCGAGAGCCGCCACTGGCAAGCCTGCGATAATGCCACCGGATCGCGAAACGAACGCCGCCGTCGCCATTGCGGCTTCGGGAATGAGCGCCAGCGTCGTGCGGTCGCCGGTCGTGCCGAGATCCTCATCGTAGGCGAGTGCGATCAGTTTCCTTGCGGCGGTTTGCTCTTCGCTCGTGAAATTCGCCATGATTCTCTGTGGTTTAACGCATCATCTCGTTCGCGATGGCGACGGCCCGCTCGATCGCGATCAGGAGTTGTCGCTGGGGGTCGGCTTCCAAAATATCGGGTGTGACGCCGTTGCCATGCAGCGCCACGCCACGCGGTGAGTATACGTTTGCGATGGTGAGAATGACCGTTCCCGAGCGTTCTTGCGGGCCATCGGCGGCGTGGAGCCGAATCGGGCACTGGATCGCGCCTTTGCCGAATGTCGGCATTCCGATCAGCGTCGCTCGCTGGTGGTCCTTCATCGCGCTCGCCACGATTTCTCCCGACGACATCGTTTTGCTATCGACGAGCATCACCACGGGAAAATCGTACGCGGACATGCCACTATCGGAGGAGAACACGCGATTCGCAAACTCTGGCGATTGACCTTGCGTCGTCGCAAGAATCCCGGCGGGTACGAAGCGTTGCGACATTTGAATGCCTGCCGAAAACGCCCCACCCGCGTTGCCGCGCAAGTCGAGAATCAGCGCACGCAAGCCGCGTGCTTTTAGTCGCTGAACCGCACGGTCGAGTTCGCCAACGGTGTAATCCTGAAACGACGACACCCGTACGTAGCCGATGCCATCTTTCCCCGCAATCATGTCGATACCAACAACGGTCGGCAACGGCGTCGGTAGCCGAATCGGCATCGCTTCCACCGTGGTGGCCGTTTCGATTTCGTGATGGCCATCGATCGGGAACCGCAGCGACTCGAGAAGCATTATCGGTGTCGCCGAAGTTAAATTTCGCCCATTGATTCGCGCGATGCGATCCCCACCACGGAGCGTCGTGTTCGTCGCCGCCCACGATTCCGCCGTCACCCCTTCGACGATTGCGGCACCATCGCGAATCGCGATTGAAATGCCATACCCCGCGAGTTCGCTGGCCGCCGTTGCGAGCGCGCTTTGGGCAACGCTCGGCGTGACGTACAGCGTGTATTGGTCGAGTCCCGAACAGGCTCCGCACAGGAGTTCCAGCACGATGGCCGACGGGTTCAGGAAGCCGAGTTCGCTCTGCGCGGCTCGTGTAATTTCTGTTGCAGATGCACGTACTTCGCGTACCGATTTCGGCAATCGCGTCTCGCCGAGTTCGCGAACGAACTTGCGAAAGTTGCGGACTTGGCTATCGGTCGCGCCTGCGAATTGCTCGCGGCGAAACACCTTATCGCTGAGGGCGCGATCGAACTCTTCGATGCCGTGTGAGAATAGTTGAGCGGGTGTGACGCGATCTTTGTCAATGTAGTTTGCGCCGAGCTTTTCGGCGGCCTCCGCATACAGATTCAGTGCCTCGGCAACGGGCAAGCCCACGACGAATTGCTGAAATGCGGGGTCGCGTTGACGTGCTTGCTGTGCGGCCAGACGTTGGCATTCGCCGATGCGATCCTTCACCGAATCCGAACGATCCCCCGCAAGATACGCCCGCAAATACTGCGATAACGCGCTCGCCCACAAGCCGCCCCGATACGCGATGTCCGCCGATTGTTTGAGTGTGGTCGCATCGGAAACGACATTCGGCTTCGCGGATATATTGTCGGGTGCCGCAAACAGCGATGTCGATAGGTACCCGATCGCGACGAGCGATAGCGTGAATCTCACGTGCATTACGAATCCCCTACGATCTCAGTACGGATCCAGGAATCGTCGTCGGGAGGTTGGCGACTGTCGATATGAATGTACTCGCTAAGCAATAGCGCAGTCAACGATTCGTTACGGAATTGTGACGGTTCGTAAAACAATCGCATCGGACACGATCCGGGCATTCGCACACGAGAGACATCGGTATGGGGCACGACGCACGGCGAAACGTGGTGATGGCGGCGGACCCGGTTGTTATCAAGGTCGGGACGAACGTCCTTACGGATTCGTCGGGTGCGCTGGATCGCGTGCGGATTGCAGCACTCGTCGATCAGGTGCAGCGAATTCGTGCAGGCGGTCGACGGGTCGCGATTGTCAGTTCCGGGGCGATTGGTGCGGGCGTTGGCAAACTGAAACTCGGCAAACGGCCCGTCGATTTACCGCACTTGCAGGCATGTGCGGCGGTTGGTCAGTCGGCACTGATGCAGCTTTATCAGGAGTTTTTGAACCCGCACGCCGTCCATGCCGCACAGATACTGTTGACAGCGGGGGACTTCGATTCGCGTTCGCGATACCTGAATATGCGGAACACGAACATCACGTTGTTCGAGTACTCGGCGCTGCCGATCATCAACGAAAACGACACGGTGAGCATTGCCGAAATCAAGTTCGGCGACAACGACCAACTCGCGGCGATGGTCGCGAATCTGCTGCAAGCGCCGCTGTTGATTTTGCTCACGAACGTCGATGGTTTGTACTCCGCGGACCCGCGCCACGATCCGACGGCGAAGTTGGTGGAGACGGTCGCGCACATCGACGATTCGATTGCGGGGATGGCGGGGAACACGAAGAGCGACCTCGGCACCGGCGGTATGAAAAGCAAGATCCTTGCGGCCCGGTTGGCAACGGTGGCGGGCGGGTCGGTCATCATGGCGAACGGCGCGACCGATGGCATTCTCGATGCGATTTTCGCGGGCGAAAGCGTCGGCACGCTGTTCCTACCGCACGGCGGATCGGTAACGGCGTGGAAGCGCTGGCTCGGCTTCACCGCCAAACCGAAGGGCAAAGTCCGCATCGACGACGGTGCGCGCAAAGCTCTTGTGGAGCAGGGGAAAAGTCTACTCCCTGTCGGCGTGCAACAGATCGAAGGCACGTTCGGCAAAGGCGATGTCGTGGCGATCTTCGACGCGAACGGCATCGAATTGGCACGCGGTTTAATCAACTACGGTGCGGACGATGCGACGCGGATCATCGGTATGAGCCGCGAGCGAATCGCCAGCCGATTCGGGAAGTTGCCGTACCAGGAACTCGTGCATCGCGATAACCTCGTGGTCACGGTAACGTGAGCGAGGCCCGTTCCGCGAGCATATTTCGGCGAGCACTCCCCTCCCCTTCGAGGAACAGGATGTCCGTGTGGTAGATCCGTTGCCGCGCGAGAAAGCCATCGAGGACGGCAATGCGTGCGGTGGCGTACTCCGCATCGGGCACCCACGCATATTCGCGGCGAATTTCGGCGGCGTAACGCAAATAGCGCGTTTCGCCCGAGCCGAGGATCGCGAGATCGGCATCGAGCAAAACGCGCACATCCGCGTTCAATTCGTGCGGCGTCCCGTGTGCCGTGGCCAGAATCAGGTCCGTTACCGCAGCGATCATCGACGACGATACCCCAAGTCCTTCGAGAACACTTCGGGCGAAGTCGGCACTTTTCGCTTCGTTGTCGCGCTGTTTCGGGTCGTAAATCGCATCGTGATACCAGACGGCCAACTGCACCGTGTTCGGGTTATCCGCGAACTGCCGCAACCGGCCCGCGACCTTCAGTACCTCGGCGATGTGTTCCAAGTTGTGGTAATCACGATGACTTTGCGAGTACATCGCCACGAGGTCGTCGAAGTGCGGATACGAGGCCGCCGGTTCGATGTGGAACTCGGCGAGCAACCGTGCGAAGGCGATTTGCAACGAGTCGAGCCGTTCGGGGGAAACCATCGATCGTCTCGGAAGGGCCATCGTTTGGACTTCCAGAAGTATAGCTGAAGCGATGCGGCTCGGGCCAAACCCGAACCGCATCGAAGGACACGTTATGGCTACTTGCCGCCGCCACCCGTACCGCCGCCACCGCTGCCGCCGCCGGTGGATTGCGTGACGACTTTCACGCTCGTCTGAGCTTTCATCGCACCGTTCAGGGTGTCCTGAATGCCGATCGTTTGCGTGCCCGTTGCGGTCAACGTGACGCTGAAGACGTGCGTACCGGCATCGGCGGCCGTGAAGGTGTAGTCGAGCGGAACGCCGCTCGGCCCGGTGAAGTGGACTTTACCCCGGTAACCGTTGACGACGTTCCCGAAGGCATCGACGACTTGAACCGTGAAGAGGAACGCGACGTTGGCGGTGACGTTCGTCGAAGCTCGCAACGTGAAGCCGACTGCGGCTGATGGCGTTACGACGATGTCGCGTTGGCTGAAACTGTAAGCGGGGTTCGTCGCGTTTGCGGTATCTTGCACGGTGACGACCGAACTTCCGGACGCCTTCAGTATCACGCTGAAATCGTGCGTTCCCGCATCGGCTGCGGTGAACGTGTAGTTCGCCGGTAAGCCTGCGAGCACGTCGCTACTGCCGAAGGCAATCGTCCCACGGTAGCCCGTGGCAATGTTTCCGAACGCATCTTTCCCGCTCACGGTCACGGTTTGCGCGGTCCCTGCAACGACGGCGTGGAGTGCCGTCACCGACATCGAGACCGGTGCCGCAGACCCGACCGAGATACCGGACTGCGTAACCGTGACAGACGCCAAGACCGAGTCTCGCATCGTGAACGACTGCAAGCCCGCGGTTCGCAGTGCCACGCTGAACGTGTGACTGCCCGCGTCGGCTGCGGTGAAGGCGTAGCTCGCAGGCAGCCCGGCCTGGATGTCCGAACTGCTGAACACCACGACTCCGGTGTATACATTTGAAACGTTGTCGAAAGCGTCGAACGCCGTTACCGAGAACGACTGGCTGACACCCGCGGTTGTCGCTGGGATGGCCGTCATCGTGAACCGGACCGGCCAGCCTGGCGTCACGGTGATACTGGAAGAAGTGCCGATCAACGCGCCCGTAACGCTCAACGTTTGGGTGCCGAGCGTCATCGGCGTGATATTAATTGTCCCGACGCCGTTCACGATGACGGCATCGGCCCCGACGATCGTGTTCGGGTTCGAACTCGTTAGGTGGGCG
>JAYSKW010000549.1:0-4703 GCA_043726085.1 Limnoglobus sp. | reverse complement strand
AGAGATCGTCGCTTCTTCGTTTTGTCGCGGCAGGTATTTCTTCTCGACCTGGATCGTCACGCGGACTTGTGCGGTCTGTTCATCGAGGTCGAGCGCCGTCACTTCGCCGATGCGCACGCCCGATTTTCGCACCGGCGTACCGGGTGCCAACCCCGGCGCTTCGCTGAACAAGACGACGTACGTGGCGCGGTTCGAGAAAAATTTCGGGGCACCGCCGAACAGGAAAGTCAGCCCGGTGAACCCGGCGATGCCGAGCGCGACGAACGCTCCCAACCGCAGTTTCGTCTTTCGATCCGCCATGGCAAACTCCTCACGATGCGGTCAGATAGCCTTCGACAAACTCGCGTACTTTCGGATCGGCCGCGAGTTTCAAACCCGCAGGCGTACCATCGTAAATGATTTGAGTGCCGCCATCGGACAGGCGGCTGAGTGGCGACAACATCACGACGCGATTCGCCACTTTGAACACTGTGCGCAGTTCGTGCGTGACGACGATGCTCGTCATCGCGCGGCGGTTCCGCGCTTGTAAAATGAGATCGTTAATCGTCTCGGTCATGATCGGGTCGAGGCCCGTGGTCGGCTCGTCGTAAAGCATCACGTCGGGGTCGATCGCGAGCGCCCGTGCCAGCCCGACTCGCTTCCGCATTCCGCCGGAAAGCTCAGCAGGCATTTTCGCTTCGACGTTCGCTGACAGCCCCACGTCACCGAGCCGCATTCGGACTCGCTCAGCGATCTCGCTTTCGGTCAGCCCGCCCTTCGCACGCAGGCCGAACGCGATGTTGCCGAAGACGTTGATACTGTCGAATAATGCCGCACTTTGGAACAAGTATCCGACCCGCAATCGTAACGCTGTGAGGTCGCGATTCGCCATCGTTTTCAGCGATTTTCCATCGATCTCAATCTCGCCCTCGTTCGGCGTCAGTAGCCCGACGATCATTTTTAGCAGGCAGGTTTTCCCGCAACCGCTCTCGCCGATGACGGCTACCGTTTCGCCGCGGTGAATGTCGAGGCTGAGATCGCGTAACACAACCTGCGTACCGAACCGCACGGTAGCGGCACGTATGCGAATCAGAGCGGCTTCGGGTGGCTCGGTCATGTTAAATCGCACTCGTCGCGGCGACGGGCCAGATCCAGTGTTGGATGGTAATCGTCAGCATCGCGAGTACGAAATCGAGTGCCAGTATCACCACGAACGAGATGACGAATGCTTCGGTAGCGGCCTTGCCGACGCCTTCTGCGCCGGCGGTACAGTGGAAGCCGCGATGGCAGGCGATGAGCGCGATCGCACCGCCGAACAGCATCGATTTCGTCAGGCCGATGAAGACATCCCAGAGGCCGACGTAGGCTCGGGTATGTTCCCAATAATGGTACGCATCAATGCCGTAAACCTTGAGGCAGATGAACGAACTGCCGAGTAGCCCCATGATGTCCGCGAAGATGGTGAGGATTGGAATCACCATCACCGCAGCGAGAAATCTTGTGGAAACGAGGTAGCGAACGGGGTCGACGCCGAGGCAGGTGAGGGCATCGATTTGCTCGGTGACGCGCATCGTTCCGAGTTGGGCGGCCATCGCGCTGCCGACGCGCCCAGCGAGCATCACGGCGGTCAGAACGGGGCCGAGTTCGCGCACGACCGACATGTGAATTACCGCACCGAGCGAGGTTTCCAAGCCGATCTGGTGGAACTCGCCGTACGCCTGAACCGCCAGCACCATGCCGATGAACGTCCCCGTAATCGCAACGACGCCGATACTGCCGACGCCGATATTCGAGCACGCAATCAACAGTTCCTGGAACTTCATGTGCCTCGTAAATATCCCCGTGACCGCGTGCCACGCGAACAGCGTCCAGTCGCCGAGCGCGATCATATTATCGGCGAGCGCAGTCGCGACAGACCACGGCGGTCGCACTTCGTCGGCGGTTGCGTTCTCCATCGCGACGTTCCTGTTGGCTCCCGAATCGGACACATCGTTAAAATCGTCGCAACTCGCGAACGAATCGTTGCCCGATTCGGGTTGTAACACCGAAACGACGACGTGGACGACTGCGTAGCCATCACAATCAGAATAACAGGACTTTCGCGATCGAAAAGAAGATGACGATACCCGAGACATCGCTGAGCGTCGCGATGAATGGGCTGGACATGAGCGCCGGATCGCCGCCGCGCCACTTGATGAACAACGGCAACATCGAACCGATCAGCGTGCCCCACAGGCAGATGCACACAACGGACAAACTCGCGGTCACCGCAAGTGGTTTGACGTATTCGAGTGGTACGCCAGGGCTGTAAAGGTACGTTCGCACGAGCGCGAACAGGCCGAGCGAAACGGCGAGCGCCATGCCCATCAAGACTTCGCGGCGCAGCACGTGGAACCAGTCGCTGACCTTGACTTGCCCGAGCGAAAGCGAGCGCGTAATCAGCGTCGCCGCTTGCGAACCGGCATTCCCGCCGACCGAGTTGCAGAGCGGGATGAAGAACGTGAGGAACACCAACGTGGCCATTTGTTCTTGGTAATGTTCCATCGCGTTGATCGTCAGCGTTTGCATGATGAACAACAGCGCGAGCCACTTGCCGCGGCCGATCCAGACAGTCAGAAATGGTGCCTCGATGTAGTTGCCTTCGATGGGACTGACACCGGCTTGTCGCTGGAGATCTTCGGTCGCTTCTTCGGTGAGTATATCGATGACGTCGTCGTGCGTAACGATGCCGAGCATCCCGCCATGTTCGTCGATAACGGGCACCGCAATAAAGTCGTATCGCGCTAGTAACTGCCCCGCCTTCGCCGATTCATCGGTGAAATTCAGCGACACGACTTCCTCGCTCATCAAGTCGCGGACGATGGCATGACGGGGCGCGAGGATCAAATCGCGGAGCGAAATCACGCCGAGGAGCCGTCGCGGGGCGAGTGAAACATCGGCACGTTTCTTCGCTTCGTCGAGCACGTAAATGTAATAAATCGTTTCGCGGTCGGGTGCCTGTTGGCGGAGTTGGTCGATCGCTTCCACGGCGGTCATGCCGGGCGGCAGCCAGGCGTAGTCGGTCGTCATCAGTGCGCCGACGGTGTTTTCCTGCAACTCGACGAGCGTGGCAATATCTTTGCGGTCGGCATCATCGACGAGGCGAAGCAACGATTCGCGAACCTTCGTCGGCACGCGGCGAAGTAGCTCCACGCGGTCGTCGTGCGACATTTTGCCGATCAATTTCCCGAACTGCGGGCGTGCCGCTTCGATCATTAATATCTGGCGCGGTAACGGTAGGTACTCGAAGATCGCCGCCTGAATGCGGATGTCGGCGGGGGAGATGATCGACCAGATTTCTTCCTGTGTAAATTCGTCGAGTGCCGCAACGATCGTGGCGGGGTGGAGTTCCTCGCAGAGCGAGCGCAGCCCGGCCGTGTCTTCGTCGGCGAGCATCAAGCGAATTTCGGGGCCGAAGAGCGGATCGGGCATGTGCCCCCCGTCCTAAATGGATGTAGTCTGATATATCGTCACGTTGTCGATCAGCCGCGTTTTGCCGACGAAGATGGCCACCGCGATTAGTGCTGGTCGGTCGATCCGCGTCATCGGGGTCATCGTTTCATCGTCCACGATGGCGGCGTAATCCAATCGCGATTCGGGAATCGCTTCGAGCATTCCGCGTAATGCCGATTCTAGCCGTGCGACATCGCGTTCGCCGTGCAATGCCCGATCGCGTACCTCGCACAATGCGCGATAAATTTCCGGTGCCTGACTGCGTTCGAGTGGCGAGAGATAGCGGTTCCGCGAACTCATCGCCAGCCCGTCGCGCTCGCGGATTGTCGGCTCGATCAACATCTTCACGGGCACGTTCAGGTCGGCGATCATTTTTCTAATGATCCGCGCCTGCTGTGCATCCTTCGCTCCAAACACCGCCACATCGGGCTGCACGATCTGAAACAGCTTCATGACAATCGTACACACGCCACGAAAGTGACCCGGTCGCGATGGGCCGCATAAATGTTCGCCGAGCGTGCCGACATCGACGAACACGAACGCATTCGGCGGGTACATCTCCTCGGCAGTCGGTGCAAATACTAAGTCGGCACCGGCGGCCGCGCAGGTTTCGCAGTCGGCTTCGAGCGTGCGCGGGTACTTCGTAAAATCCTCGTTCGGGCCGAACTGCGTCGGGTTCACGAAGATCGTCGTCACGACAAAATCGCTCGCCGCTTTCGCCGCACGAATCAACGACGCATGGCCTTCGTGGAGCGCCCCCATCGTCGGTACGCAGCCGATTCGCAACCCAGACGTACGCGCGTCCGCAACGACCTTTCGCACCGCAAGAATGTTGTTCGCAACCGGTATCGCACTCATGGGCGGCCTGCTTCCAAAGTCATTTTCAGGTACGCACGCGGTTCGGGCGTGTGCAAGCCGAGTTCGTTTGCAATGGTGGCGACGAGCACCGCCGCGGCCGTCGCATCGGCTTCCTCCGCCACCACTTCGACTTCTACAAAATGGCCGACGTTATCGACTTCATCGAAGCAGATATTTACTGTGAACGGATCACGCACGAACGAGTAAATCGCGCGACTCTTGCCGACGATCGCCACGGGGCGGTACCCGAGTGCGAGGATCCAATCGACCGCATCTTGCTCGCTCGACTTATGCACCGCGAGTGGGAGTTCGATCTCCTTGCGCGTCTTGATCGGCCCGCTCCGCTTCGGCCCTTTATAAGTCAGAATCGACAG
>JAYSKW010000548.1:0-5950 GCA_043726085.1 Limnoglobus sp. | reverse complement strand
CGCTGCGGGGGCCTTGAGCGCCCCACTTCGCTGCGCCGGTGGATCACCTCGATTCTTCGACTCACAACCAGGTCGATTCGCTGAAGCTGTAATATCCGTCCCGAGTCAGGATGAGGTGGTCGAGGACGTTCACGCCAATCAGCGCCCCGGCTTCTTTCAGTCGGCGGGTCAATGCCATGTCTTCCGGTGACGGTTTCAAATTACCAGATGGGTGGTTGTGCGCGACGATCACGGCACTGCTTGCCGTCAGGAGCGCGATACCCAGTACCAGCCGCAGATCGACCGGGGATTGATTGAAGCCGCCCGTATGCAACTTCACCCACCCGAGGACCTCGTGCGCCCCGTTCAGGCAGACAAGGATGAACTCTTCGCGCAGTTCCATCGTGTCATCGTCCCACACGGAACGGAGATACTTTTCGCAACTCACCGGGGAAGAAATGAGGAACGGCATCCGCTCCTGCTTGTCGGTTTTGGGTCGGCCCCGACGGTAACTCACTTTCAGTTCGGCGAGTGATGGGGTACGTTCGAAAGTCTTGAGGGTAATCATGGTGCAAATCCTTTTGGTTCATTCTCAATGGCCGGGGGCTTTCCTCCCCCGGCCCGATCTTCAATCTTCTTCCGGCAACATCACGGTGACGCACGGCGTCCCGTCGTCGTTCGGCCCGCAGAGCGCTTTCAACTCCACAAGAGACGGTTCGCCGTCGAGATTGTCGTCTCTCACGTGCATTAGGTAGCGAAGTTTCGCCCCGGACTCGCGCCCCGAACGAATCACTCTGAACAACGTGAAAAGCACAACCCATAGCCGCCCGCATTCTTCTTGCGTTACGACGTCTTCGGGAACGGCGACGTATTCGGCCCAAACGGCGGCGGTCACCGCAACGGGTATACGAAACCCGGCTTCCTTCGCGGTCTCGGTCACGTCGATGAGAACCCCGTCGTCGATGGCTTCGCGGCGGCTGTAGGTGTGAAGGATGTAGTCGGATTCGGTCATAAGTTTTTCCTTTGTGTCATCGGGCGTTTTCCCGTTGTCTCTACACTGAAACTACAACGTCTCTAGAGACATGTCAATGAAATCTCTTGTGTTTCTCTAGAGACAAACGTATCTTGCCCGAAACGAGGTGCGTAGAAATGGCGAAACGGCGTGTAACCCCGGGCACGGGGCAATTGAATCTGGAAATCGAATCGTCGCTGTTGGAGCGGTTGCGTGGATTCGTGCGCGAGCGCGACGAGAAAATGCGCCACGTCGTCGAGATGGCGATCCGTCGCCATTTGGACTACCCGCCACCGCCGCCGAAACCGCCGGAGGTGATTCCCCTTCCGCCGATCCCATCAATCTCCGAATCCGCGACGACGGCGAAGAAGAAAGCGAAGTAGTTCGGTATTCGAACCGCGCCCGTTTACGAAAACGCCGAGCCGGAAGGAAAGACCAATCGGCCCGGTTTGAATACGGAATGAATGACGCCAGCCGAGCGAGTGGAAACCGAGGCCCTACACTGATGCACTCTCGAAAAGAGCGGGTAAGCGGCACTTCCAAGCAGTAACGTACACGGCCATTTCCCGTGCCGATGAACGCCCGCATTGCAACGAAGAGGTTGCGTTTATTTCGATTACCGGGTATGATGAGGTAGAGTAGGAGCAAAAAGACCATGGCCACTACGACACACGTTCCCCATCCCTCGTCGCGCGACAGTGCGTTGGCTCGCGATTCCGGCGAACGGCTCGCCCAAGCCGTGTCCTCGAAACCGAACGCGGCGCTGACAATTTCCGTCGGCGCTTCGACCGAGCCGATTACGCTCCCGCACGCCGCCGCGAAATTCCTCATTGAGGGACTCGCCGAATTGGCCAAGGGGAACGAGGTCCGGATGCTGCCCGTCCACGCCGAACTCACCACCCAAGAAGCATCCGAGTTGCTCCACCTTTCCCGACCCTACGTAGTGCGGCTCCTCGACGGCGGCAAAATCCCATCGCACAAAGTCGGCACGCACCGCCGCGTCCGCCTGGACGATGTTCTCGCCTACAAGCGCGAACTCGATGCCGACCGCTTGGACGCGTTGAAGAAACTCGTTGCCGAGGCCCAAGAACTCGACATGGGTTACTGACGTGATTCCCATCGTCTTACTGGACGCGTGCGTCCTCTACCCGGCTCCGCTACGCGACTTGTTGATGTGGTCCGCGAGTACCGGGCTGTTCTCCGCGCGATGGTCCGCCGACATCCTGGCCGAGTGGACGGAAAACTTGCTCCGGAATCGACCGGACTTGAAGCGCGACCGTTTGGAACGCACGTGCGCCGAAATGAACCGAGCCGTCCCGGACGCGATGGTGACAGGCTACGAGTCGTTGGTACCGACGGTGACCTTGCCGGATGCGGACGACCGGCACGTCCTCGCGGCCGCCATCGCCTGCGGGGCCGAGGTGATTCTCACGCTCAATTTGAGAGACTTCCCGCCCGAACAACTCCCGAGCGGAATCGTCGCCCTCGCGCCGGATCCGTTTCTCGTTCAAATCTTCGACCTCAATTCGGCGGCGCTTCTGAACACCATGGCCGAACACCGGGCGAGCTTGACCCGACCGCCGAAGACCGCCGAGGAGTATGTCGAGTCACTCCGCCACGGCGGATTGCTGGAACTCGCACAGCGCGTCGCCGAACGACTCGACCGAATCTAAAGTTGACGCGGTTCCGGTCGTTTCGTGCTTCCAGTGGAATACGAAATGGGCGACGACAGCCGAGCGAGTGGAAACCGAGGCCCTACACTGATGCACTCTCGAAAAGAACGGGTACAGGCGGTTGTAAACGGTATTCCATCGAGGGGCGTATACGGCTACCGCGTATGGTGCCTTCTCCGCTAATTCGATTATCCGAGTCGGAGAATTTGGAATTGCGATTCGTATTCGCTCTTCCGTGACACGATACGACGACCCGCGAAAATGCTACTGACTTGAGTCGTTGGCGGAATAATACAGCCAACGGCCCAAATCGTGCTAAAAAAGTCTCGACACTTTTACGTTGCTCTCCGCGAAGATGTATCGGCTTTCGCGGCTGGCTTCAGCTTCTCCGGCGTCCATTTCTTCGACTTCGGTGAGCCCTTGGCTTTCTTCGCCGTTTTCTTCGGGGCTTGCTCGTGATGCCCGGTTCCGCCACCGTTGGTCATACCTAACTCCCAAAAGTTGCTTGCATTCTTTAGATCACAGTGACGTAAAGAGTGTAGACCTATCGTATGCATCGCACGACAGTCAATCAACGGAATTTCCACGATCTGACTTTCGGCGAGCGTGACTCTTGGCCAACGTTCAAGTGAAATTCGGCGAACAGCTTCGCACCATCCGCGAACGAATTGGGATCTCGCAAGAGAAACTTGCCGAGTTGGCCGGTCTCCATCGCACGTACATCAGCAGTGTCGAACGCGGCAAAAGGAATATTTCTTTGGTGAATATTCGGCAGATCGCCGATGCTCTCAATGTCGATATGGCGGCACTCATGCCGACGCGGGCTTCGCTTCGTGGTTCGTAGGGCGAAAGAGCATTGTCGTTCGATCGTAATACTTACGAAGCGCGTCACGCGAGGCCACGAAGAACAGTCCCATCAAGAGCACATAACCCACGTTTTGTTTCCAGCCGAGCGACCATCCTCCCATCGCAAAGGACCAGAGAAGGGCAACGACCATGTTGGCGTAAAACTTGTAATAGCGGTAATGAATTTGAATCAGCAGTTCCAAGATGGCAACCGAGTGGTCGAGGATGGCAAAGTTCCAAGCGGGCGGACGGAGTCCCGTGCGGTGGTGCAGAGTGTCGAGAGTCAACCACCTTACCGAGCTGACGATAAGACCGACGGTGGTGGCCTGAAAAACAATAATAACAAAATCGATCGCACTTGGATTCGACACGGCGAGAATGGTCGTCCAACCCGAAGTTGATGTGATCGCCAACGGCAGTCCGTAAATGGCCGTCAATCCGGGAAGCATGTACGCAATAAAGAGGCCAAAAGTGTTGCCGGAAATTTGCTGATCATCCACAACTCTGGTTGATAACACCAGTATTCATTCTCGTCAAACTCTCGTCTTTTGATACGCGGCAAACCCCTCGCCCGTCGCGGAATTCAGTATCTGGTCCGACGATACGTGAAACGACTCGGTCTCGATCCGAATGTGACGGTACACTCGTTTCGAGTGACCGCCCGCGAACGCGGGGCCGACATCGTCGATTTACTAGACTTCGCCGGCCACGCCGACCCGAGAACGACGCTCATGTATATCCGATGC
This sequence comes from Limnoglobus sp., assembly GCA_043726085.1. GTDB lineage: Bacteria > Planctomycetota > Planctomycetia > Gemmatales > Gemmataceae > Limnoglobus. The sequence continues at coordinate 1,694 of JAYSKW010000548.1, read as the reverse complement.
GGGGTCCGCAAGGCATCATGCAGTACGCACTCTGGGGAGCAAATCCCGCCTGCCCGAAAGCCCCACAGAAAGCAAAGCTCCTGTAGTCGCAGAACTATTGGAATGGAATTGATTGAAGACTGGCATCAGAATATCATCGTCGAGCGGCTGTTTGGGCTCGGCAGCACATTCGTCGACGATCGTTAGGCACTGCATTCCGACCCGAAGGTAATACCGCATTACTGGCTGCCAACAGCCATGGGTCACCAAAGCGGCGGCCGCATAACCCGACACTATTCCAGATCGAGATGCATCGCTCTCAGAATCATGCTCACCGAGTCGCACGAATTTGTGGCTGCTTCGAGTCGCGGTCGCTTTTGCAAACGATCCGTTCCGTTCGACATACCGCGATTTCCGATTGTGATCGGCGAGCCGCTTGCCAATTCCTCTCGGTTCTTTGACCTTCATCACTCCGATCGTTTTGTTTTGCAGGAACTAATAGTTCCCGCACCCTCCTTTTCAATCGCATAAAGCCAAATCCGGGGGAGAATCCCCCACTGCGTCAAGGATTCCCTTCGGCGTCCGGACGGCCCCTCCCCCATCTTCCGCGCTCCCAAAACCTCGCTTGTGCAGACGGGTGCCCTCCATCCGAACGTCCTGGACTCCGTTCCCCCCTTTCGCGTTTCTGCCTCCGTTTCCGTCGATTGCGGCGGGCAATCGAGCGGAGCCAACCATTTTCAAACCGGGGGAATCTATGACGACGAATCGCACCGATGTGTACGCGACGATCACCGATCGGATCGTCTCGCAACTGGAGGCCGGCGTACGGCCGTGGCATCAGCCGTGGAACGCGAGGCACAAGGCCGGGAGCATTAACCGACCGCTTCGCAACAATGCCAAACCGTACCAGGGGATCAACGTTCTCGTTCTCTGGTTGACCGCCTTCGAGCGCGGTTACACCGCTCCGATCTGGTTGACCTTCCAGCAGGCGAAGGAACTGAACGGCTTCGTTCGCAAGGGCGAAAAGGGAACGACCGTCGTTTACGCGAATTCGTTCGAGAAGAAAGAAACCGATGACGCAACCGGCGAAGAAACCGTCGAGCGGATTCCGTTTTTGAAGTCTTACAGCGTGTTTAACGCCGAGCAGTTCGACGGGTTACCTGGCCACTATTACGCGCTGTCCGAATCGATGCGAACCGAACACTGTGCCCGTCGTCGGCGTGCCATCGGAACCATCGGTTAACGCAGGTGAAGCTTGCCGAGAACGAGACGGGCGTTCCTTCGATTCCCGTCATCGCGGCGAGCGTTTGCAATCGCGGAAGTTGGTCGAGGCCCGCGCCGGCCCCTGTCGTCAGCGGTGAGAAAACCCCTTGAGAATCTCGCACCGCAACCACGACATCTGCGATCGAATCCGCTGCGGTTAACAAAGCCGAGCTTACCGCCACTACGATGCCATTGAGCGGGAGTTCCGAACGGGTGAATGCGGTTTCCGTGCCGTTTAATACGACCAACTTCGAGTTGTCACCGACAACGATGTCGATCTTGCCATCGCCGTCGAAGTCGCTTGCCGTCGCACTCAGTTGGCGGGCGTGGAGTCATTCCGGTTTTGTCCACTTGGCTATCTCTTGCTCGATTTGCTCCCGCTGCCCCTTCAGATTGACGGGGTAGCAACAATGCCGTCGCAGCGGGGCGGCGCTTGCCGTAACAGATGGCAC
>JAYSKW010000547.1:0-2039 GCA_043726085.1 Limnoglobus sp. | reverse complement strand
CTCGAGTTGCGCCTTCCATTTCTTGTCCGCCACCGTGCGAACCTTGCCTTGTAAGTACCCCCAAAGTGCATCCGATTTGCCCGTGTTACCGATCGAATGTACTGCCTGTCCCGGCTCCGCACTCGTCAACGATACGGGCACCGCAACGATGCCTTCGGGCACGCGTTCCAGTTGAATCAGAGCGAGGTCCGCACGCTTATCTCTCGCGACGACTCGCCCACTGATCGCGAGGCTCGCGCGGTCTTTGTAATATTTCTTTTCGGCTTTCGGTTGGCCGTTGGAGATCGTGGGAAAGTACAGCTTCGCGGTAGGTTCTTCTTCGACGACGTGATAATTCGTGAGCACCAATTTGCGTTCCAGGTCGATCAGCGTGCCCGTTCCCGTTGCGGAACCGCGTGGCCGATTCGAGTGAATCCAGACCACCGACGGCACGACTTTCTTGTAAATTTTCGAGCCGTCCGCTTCCTGAGCGACAGCCGAAGGTGCGGGCACGAATTGTGCGAGGATTAGCCCACAGGTGACCACCATCAAGCGGCACGAAATCGGCATGTGAATCGCCCTCGGAGTGCAGCAACTAGGACATGAGCATTGTACCCGGCAACCGCGAATCGAGCGAGAAAAGGTTCCTCGGTCGCTTGCGAATCCGGGTTAACTCGAGGTGAGGCATCGGTTACGAGCCGCGTTAACGCGCGTGCTGAGGATCTTGTAACCGGCTAAACCCGATGCATCCGCTCGGATATCCACAACTGCAACTTCCGATCCGCTCAGTGTTACGCTACAGACCCGCTATCGCGCTCGTGCAGAATCGACCTCTGGAACACATCACCCTTGCGAATCGCCGGTGCGAAACGTAACTCATCGAGTATCTTTCCGTCGCAATCTCGACTCCGAATAAGGCCGCTCCCATGGCACAGACTCCGTATTACGTTTCGGAAAACGATCTCATTGCGGGGTGGGACTTCAGCACGGGCGCGGTGAAGTGTTTGCTGTTTACGCGAACGGGCGAAGTGGCGGCGGAGATTCGTTTGCCGACCGACCTTTGGGGCGAAGACGGCGTTCGCGAACTCAACATTATGCAGCTCGAAGGACAAGCACGGTCGAGCGTGCGCGCCATCGCGCGGTGCCTCCGCGATAGTAGCGGGCAGATTACGGCACGGTGGGTGGCGGGTGGCATCTCCGCGACGCACCACACGGCGGGGCTGATCGACGGCGATGCGAATCAGGTTCGCCGGATGATCTGCTGGAACGACCAAACGCTCGGCCAATATCACGCGGCGGGGTTGGCACGCCTCGGCGGCCAGGATCGCGTCAAATCGCTGATCGGTGGACCTTGGGCGGTGCGCTATTCGCTGAGCCACCTCGTCAAAGACGAACAGACACTCAGCGAAACCGACTGGAAGCGAATCGCGAAAATGCTGCCGCACGGCCCACTTGCGGGCGGTTACCTCACGGATCGCTTCGATGTCACCAGTGTGTCATCGGCGGCTTCGACCGGCATGATGAACCTCGCCAGCGAGCAATGGCAACCGGAGATGCTCGACGCAATTCAGAACCCCGCTTACCGCGAAATCGTCTGGGCCGCATTGCCGCGAATCCAGGACATGAACGAACCGCTCGGCCCGCTCGCCGCACACATCAAACTCGATGCGGGCCTCAACGATTCGACGAACCCGTTGTTGTTCCCGACACTCGACGACCAAGCCGCCGGGTTGATCGGCGGCGGGGCCGTCGATGCGGGTCAGGTGGCGATCATTCTCGGCAACTCCGCCGTCGTGAACTCCTCTGCCGCCACGCCCCCGCAATCGGGCCACCTCGACGCGATGAAGCTCAACTGGGGGACGTACCTCTGGATGCGGTGCTACAGCAACGGGGCACAGTTCCTCGATCGCGTCGTCGGCACGAACCCCGATTGGACGAAGCTCGAAGCCGTCGCGCGTGCGGTTCCGCCAGGCTGCAAAGGCATCACGGTTTCGCCGTTCGTACTTTCGGAACCGTCGATCGGCATCGAAAAGCCGCGATTCGGATGGTCGCCGAACGAG
>JAYSKW010000546.1:0-2692 GCA_043726085.1 Limnoglobus sp. | reverse complement strand
CCGAGTAGTGCGGTATCCTGAACCCGCGAATAACAGACTGACTCACCGTCGTACGTAAACAGCCCAGCGAGTTCGACCCCCGCCCTTTTGAGGAGCCTTATGTCGAAATGTGAACCCCCCGCTCAAAACCGAAGAGCCACGAAGGTAAGAAATCCTCCGGCTGCCCTTGACAGGTCCGACCATAACAGGTCGTGGCCGAAGAGGCTTTGCGATGAGGCCCGACAGAGTATCCACGACAAAAACCCGGAAGGTTTGGAGTCATCGCGCGAATGCACTGTCGGGCCTCTCAAAGCTTCGACCCGACCTACAAAACCAGTGGGTTCTCAGGAAAAACAAAGTACACCGTGAACGATTACGGTAACTGTTCAAGAGGCAGATTGCATTTTCAACGTTCCAGAACCCGTAGTTCGTGGTCGAAGAGGCTTTGCGATGAGGCCCGACAGAACGTCAACGACAACTACTCGCAAGGTTTGAAATCGTCGCGTGAATGCACTGTCGGGCCTCTCAAAGCTTCGACCCGACCTACAATACCAGCGGGTTCTAAGCAAAAAAACGGTATCCCTCTGCATTAGCGGTGTTGGCTGTCCCAGTTGGGCTTGAACGATTCTTCTTTGTTGCGGTCTTGGTTGTAGGCGCTCGCGAGAAGTTGGAACGCGAGGCAGCGATAGCGGAAGGCGGCGAGGGGTTCGGATTTGCCGAGGTTGAGTGCGGCTTCGTCGCTGAGTTTCTGGTACTTGCTCCAGTCGATCGTGTTCGGGCGCTTGTCGAGTTCGATCTTGATCTCCGCTTCCTTGGCAGCGAACCGATCGAATAGCGGTTGGCCGATGTCGAAAGCGTAGCCTTTATAGACGTGCAATTCGCCGTTGTGATTGCTCGAAGCGGCATCGGTGGCGGAATGTGCGCCGCGTTTCAGGTGCAGAATTAGCCCGACGATCCCCGCGAGGATCAGCACGGTGGCCGCGAAGAACACGGGGACGACGCCGGGGAGGTCTTGGCTTTTCAAAATCAGCACGGCCATGGCGCAGAGCGAGCCGAGCAGCAGGAATGTATACGACCACGGCACGATCCGGTCCCAGGCGCGGAGCGCTTTGCGGAGGAAGCCCGGACCTTTCGAGAGAAGGATATTCGCGCTGCTTGCAGTCCTTTCATCGGGCGGGACTTGCACGATCAGGCACGTGATATTGTCGCGACCGCCGCGGACGTTCGCGAGCGCGATCAAGAAGTTCGCCGCCTCTTCGGGCGGCATCGTCGAGACGACGGCCCCCATTTCGTCGGCGGTCACTTCATTGCTGAGGCCATCGCTGCACAGCAAGAACGAGTCGCCGGGAATTAGCGGATGCGGGCCTTCGATGTCGACTTCGACTTCTTCATCTGGCCCCAACGATCGGACGATCACGTTCTTTTTGAAGTCGCCGAGTTGATCGGGATCGATGCCCTGACGGCGTGCGATTTCCCACACCCAGGAGTGATCGAACGTGAGTTGTTCGACTTTGCCACTACGAATTCGGTACGCCCGACTATCGCCGACGTGGCCGATCCATGCGCCTTCGGGACGCAGGAATAGTGCCGTAGTCGTCGTGCCGAGGCCCTTGAATTCGGGGTTCTTGATACCGATGTCGAAGATGTCGGCGTTGGCTTCGGTGAAGGCTCGGCGAATCGCGGAGACGACGCCTTCTTGGCCGACGTGTTTGGAATACGTAAGTGGGATATCGCGAATGGCTTTGGCGCTCGCTTTTTCACCGACGGCGTGGCCACCCATTCCATCGGCGACGACGAAAATGTGCCCTTGCACGCGCCAGACGTTTTCGTCTGCGGCCGGTTGCGCGGCGCAGGCGTCTTGGTTGTGACTTCGTTTCACGCCCACATCCGTGATGGACGCATAACGAATCTTCGCGAACGACATCATTACGTCCTCAACCCTCCAGAATCTCTAATCAGATTCTACTGCTTCTGCCGTAAGTCGATGGGCGATACCGAAAAATAACGACACCTGCCGCGATCATTCTCGAATCCCGCTTGACGGACTGGCGCACTCCGATTATTCCGCACGCTCGTTAGAGCTTAGCACGCGATGCGTAACCGTTGGTGTGAGGCCATCTCGGATGACAGGGAAAATCGACCGACTTGCAATCGTCGTCGCGTTCGTCGCTTGCTTCAGCAGCGGCTGCGTCGAGCGTCGCTTCGTCATCGACACCAACGCGCCCGGCTCGCAAGTGTACGTGAACAATGTGGCTGCGGGTCCAAGCCCTGGCGATGCCCGTTGGGAATATCCGGGACACTACGAGTTCCGTGCCGTGGCCCAAGGTTACGAGCCGAAAGTCGAACGCATCCGCATTCGACCGAAGTGGTACGAGTACCCCGGCATCGACTTCTTCTTCGAGGTACTTTACCCATTCCACATCGAAGACGTTCGCCGCATTCACCTCACACTCGAACCAGCCGCCCCCGTTCGTACCGACGAACTTCTCGATGCCGCGAACCGGATTCGCGAAGACGCAAACTCGCTACCGCCACCGCGCGACCCGGAGCCAGTGAACAGCCGGAAATCGTCGCCGATCCGGTGATCCGGTGATCCCGTTAGCCCGACGCGCTAGTTTTGAAGTTGCGCTATCTTGAAGTTCAAGCACCGTTTTTGGAACGCCTGCGTTTACAAATGTCAGTCTTACGGCCTGTAGGGCCGGTTCTGTCAGCC
>JAYSKW010000545.1:0-1004 GCA_043726085.1 Limnoglobus sp. | reverse complement strand
CCGGCCATTTTCAAAAATAACGACGGCCAGAACCAGCGTCCGAACGGCGTGGTGTATGCGTGGGTCGATTCGTTCTTGCTGCCGGAGGCGACGAAAGGCCCGAAAGAATTGCCGTGGAGCGCCGACCTGCCCGCCGCCATCGACAAGGCGAGAATGCTACCCGGCAAGGACGGACGCTATCTATTCATCGACTTCACCGGCGAGACGTGTACGAACTGCAAGCTCAACGAAAAGAGTGTGTTCTCACTGCCGGAGGTCGATGAACTGCTGCGTCGTTACACGCTCGTCGAAATGTATACCGATGGCGTGCCGATCGATTTCTTCCGCAGCCCGCCATTCGACCGCGACGCTGAGGCGAAGGTGAATGGCCAATTCGAGATCGATGTTTTCGGTACGAGCCAACTGCCGCTTTACGCGATCCTCGAAGCGCTTGCCGATGGCACCGTTCGCGTCGTCGATGTCTACGACGAAGGAAAAATCAACGACGTCCCTCGCTTCATTGCGTTCCTGAAAAAGCCGTTCGCGAAGCCGTAGCAGGTGCTTCACTTCGCGTGGCGCAGTGCCTTCCCGGCGAGCACTTCGGGTTGGTGCTTGCCGGTGTCGATCACCATTTTGCCGTTCACGAACAGGTAGCGAATGCCCACCGCGAGTTGGTGCGGTTTCTCGTAGGTGGCGGTGTCGCGGAAGGTTTTCGGGTCGAAAATCACGACGTCCGCGAACTGCCCCGGCTTGATGTACCCGCGATCTTTCAGCTTCAGAATGTCGGCGGGTAACCCCGAGCACGAACGGATGGCGCGTTCGACGGGAATCAGTTTTTCCTCGATCGAGTAGAAGCCGACTTTCTTCGGGAACGTGCCATAGCTACGCGGGTGTGGGACGGTGGCCCCGGCGAGGTGCGTGCTGCCGTCGCTGGCGGTGGCGACCCAGTCTTGCTTCATGTAAATTCGCACGTCTTCCTCGCTCATGCCGAAGTTGACGATCCCCGCGCCGCCGTTGCGTTCGAT
>JAYSKW010000544.1:0-1056 GCA_043726085.1 Limnoglobus sp. | reverse complement strand
TGGTAGCCCCAAACGCGGCGCGAGCCAGTCGATCCAATCGATGGCGTAGTCGTCGAGCAACGTCTTCAACGTCGAATCGTATTGCTTCGCCATCGCGGTGTCACCGGTTATTTCTTGTCGCGTTTCAGTGTGAGTGCGACGCCATCGGTGGCTGCGAATGCTGCGGGGCGATCCTTGCCTGGAACTGCGAGCTGAATCTTGAGACTATCGGCGGTCACCTCGTAAATGCCCTTGTAGGTGCCGCGTTCGTCTTTCGGGCCGCCTGCGATTTTCAAATCGATCTGCTTCGGCGACTTGGTGGCATCGAGTTTGTACTCGCCCGAACGACCTGCTGTGAACGTGTCCGCATCGAATGTCACCCGCGCGACATTCGCTTTCAGCAGTGCCGCCAGTTCGCCCCCCGTGGCATCGACAACGCTCCATTCGCCGAGCAGCGGTTGCTTCGCTTTGTCGACCGGCTCGTCGGTCGCAAACGCAGTGGCCGACACCATAAGCACGCCGAGGAATAGCAATCGCTGCATCGTCGATTCTCCAGGAGTGTCGCATTCAGTTCACAACTATACCCGCAACGACGCTCTCGCACACCCATCCGTCGGTTGGTATTCTGATTGGTAGCGAAGATGAATTTTGCGAAGGAGTTTCTATGCGTGCCGTGATTGCCGAAATGCCGAAGCACTGGCTCGAAGAACGATTGCGTTCGGAGATCGGCCAGCGAGACGAAATGTGGGAAGGAGTATTGTACATGGCCCCGATGCCGAACACGATGCACCAGGATTTCGCGGGGCAGTTGTATGCGTACCTTCGCTATCGCTGGGCGATCCCGTACGGCCATCGCGTGTTCACGGAAATCAATCTGGCACATCCAGACACGCCAAACTGGACGGCGGATTACCGCATTCCAGACCTGATTTTGCTGAGTGCGGATCGTTACCACATCGACCGCAACACGCACTTCGCCGGTGCCCCGCTCGTCGTCGTGGAGGTGCGTTCGCCGGGCGATGACTCGATGGAGAAGCTGCCGTTCTACGCGCACCTTGGCGTGCCCGAGGTCTGGAT
>JAYSKW010000543.1:0-2074 GCA_043726085.1 Limnoglobus sp. | reverse complement strand
GTCGAGATCCGCAAACGCGATTCCGGCGAGCGCGGCCATCTCGCCCGGCGTCCATTCCGAATCGTCGTAGGGTATCGCTTGTATTTTCTGGAAGATCTCTTCGCGCACGAGCCGATACGCTTGCTTCGTCAGTGGGTCGATGACGAGAAACGCTTCGCCTTGGGTCGCGATGGCCTGAGACTGTTCGATGGTTAATTCGATATACATGAAATCACCTCAAATGGCGAAATCCCATTCTACAACGATTCACGGCCACTTGTCTCTGAACGCCCTAGCGGTGCGAGTTACTTTCCCTTCGTCTTCCAGATTCCCTTCGACAGAAACACCCAGCCCGTGTTCTTCAGCTTCATATCGACGTGGTCGTTGTAAAGGCGTGCCCCGCACTCGCGTTTTGCATCGTACAGTTCGATGAAATCGACGGTTCGTTTCAATTCCTTGAAGTTGTTGTACATGCCGCCTTTGTCGCCGCTGTGCTCGACCCACTCGCCTTTCTTCTGAATGTGGAACCACAGGTCGTCGTCTTTCTTTTCCGTGGCGTAAACCCAGAACTCACGGGTAGACGGTAGCGTTCCGGGCAGGCCGAAGTCGTCGAAGAATGTCGCCTTCTCGGCCACGACCGCCTTCGCGCCGGCGAGGTCTTTGTTCTTCAGATATTCGTCTGCCGCCACATCGAATGACTTCTCGCACGTCGCTTTGAGGGCAGTCGCAACGGTCCGGTACTCGGCGACGAGCGTGCGCATTTCGGTCGACTTCGGCAGCGTGCCATCCTTGCCGAACAGCGACTTTTCCTCCTTCAATTGCTCCACTCGCTTAATGCGTTCGTCGGCCTTCAACCGGGCATTTTCGAGAAGGACTTTCTCCTCGACATCGAACCCGGCATCCAGTTTGTCTTTGGCTTTCGCGATTGCGGTTCGGAACTCGGCCTTCGCTGTTTGCAGTTTGTCCTTCGTCGCGTCGGCCCCTTTGTCTTCGGCAAAGAGCAGGCCGACGACGAGAACGCTGGCAACTGTGGAAAATGCGAATCGATACATATCCAGGCACCTCTGCGAACGGGGAAAGTTTACTCGTCGTCGATGACGAGCGATGCGAGAATCGCCCGCAATACGTCTTCGTTCCGGTCGCGGTCGTACTCGCTCACTTGGTACATCACGAGCACCGGGCCTGCCGGGGCTTGTAGGCAGCGCGTCTGACAATGCACCGTCGTATCGAGCGTCAGGAAGTCGATGTCGTGGCCGAGCGCTGGCTCGCCGGCGAGCGATTCGATCGCGTCGACAACGTCGATTTCCTTGTATTCCTCGCGAAGCGCCGCAAGCACTTCCTCGACCACAGCCGCAGTCGATTCGGCACCGGGTCGCAAGCCGACGATGACGAACGCGGTGTCCGCACTCTCGACGGTTGCAGTCCAGCCGTCGTCGTCTTCTTGCACGTCGAGCGTCCAGTTCGAGGGGTATTGGAACGCAATCCCTGATCGGTCGAAAGTCGCAATCATGGAGTCGCCTTAGTTGGTAAGTTTCATTCTACCGATTTGGGCACGGTTCCAATCGACGTAAGTCACAATTCCGAAGGCTCAAAAACCATGTTTTTTCGTGTTTTTCGTCTCAAAACGCCCCTTCTTGATCGCAAATCGCTGATCTGTTTCGGTCGTTTTTGCCGTATCCTGAATTTCCGTCCTGTTTTACGTCGATGGTCGTTCGTCTGGCACTCGGCGAAAGTACCGACCGAAAATCGACCGGACGCGACCGAAAATCGACCGAGCACGACACAAAATCGACCGGACGCGACATTTCTATGTCATTTGGAGACACTTTTGGGTCACTCCGTGCACGTCGCATAATTCCGACTTACGTCGAATCGTCTCCGATTTTTTGACTATGCGAATTCGTGTGGGTGTGACCGAATCGGGATGAATTCGCCGCGCCGCGCTCGGGAATTAGCCGCGACGCGAAGGCTTTACGAAGCGGAGCACGTGCGCGGGGGGTAGGCGTCACATTTGTTGGTGGGACATTTGTTCAACACGCGAGAATTCGGTCCCAATAGGCGTTCCATTGTCCCTTTTCGCTGCGGTACAACGCTC
>JAYSKW010000542.1:0-3687 GCA_043726085.1 Limnoglobus sp. | reverse complement strand
GTTTCGTCGAGGGCCATGTGGAAGCGATCTTTCCCCTGAATGCGGTGGAGCGTCAGGTGATATTCGCCCGCCATGATCGCCATGTGGCCGAGCTTTTCGGGCTTCTGCGGTGGGCGGATGCGACCCCATGAACCGTCGCCGAGGTATAGCACGCCGTTGTCGTGGGCGAGACCGTTAATCAGCGGCTTCGTTCGCTTGAAGGTGTGGTCGTGGTGTTCGAGCACGACTGGTACGCGGTACTTCTCGAACAGTGGCACCCAATACTTGCGGTTCTCGTCGCCAGTGCCCGATTTGCTGAGAAGCGTTGCGCCCATCGTCCGATACGACGGGTACGCGGGCACGTGGTTGACCGCGAACACGTTCGGGTGATCGACCCTGGTTTTCAAGGTGCTTTCGAGCCACTCGGCCTGTTCGCCACCGACGGGCGAGGTGTGCCCCGTGTCGAGCATGACGAGGCTGAGGTAATCGCCGAAGTCCAAGGTCGCGAAGCCCGTGTCTTTGTAAAGGCCGTCGAACAGAGCGTAGAAGAACGGCGCTTTATCGCGTTTCTGGTTGTAGCCGCCCGCCACTTCGTGATTGCCGATACCCGCGATCAGTGGGATCAGTCGCCCACCGCGGCCGATCATGTGCCTGCTGTAATTCCGGATGAACGCCAAGCTGACATCGACCGATCTTCCGTTGTCGTAACCGAGGTCGCCGCCGATGACGGCGAACATCGGGTCTTGCGCGGCCGCCTGAATGTTGTTCGCAATCGCGTGCGAATTGATGCCGCAATCCCCGCCTGTGACGAAGTGGATCGGGTTCGTCGCTTTCGCGGGCATCGTGCGAAACTTGTACGTCGGCGACGACTTGCCGATGCGAAATTCGTAGTCCGCACCCGGCGTCAGATCCGTCAGTTCGGCACGAAACACTTTGAGGTCGGTCATCGGGTACGGCTTCATCGTCGGCTTTTCGGAAAGCCACTCGTCGTCTGACGGCTCACCGTAGATGATCGTGGTATCGGCGGTTTCGCCGACTGCACCGATCCATTGCACGGTCATCGTCGTGGTCGGGTCGCGCTGCCACGTCAGGAACAGCGTGTTCGGTTGGAATGCGAAATCTTCGGATGGCCTCGGCGCGATCAGTTTGGGGTCGGCGGCCGAAACGAGGTTGGCGGCCAGGCCCGCAAAAGCAGAGCCGAGAAACGCACGACGGTCTGCGGAAGAGAACATGGATACCTATCGAAGAGAGAATCAATGGGAGTAATAGCGGTATAGACATAGTATCGGGAAACGCCGCGAGCGAGTCGCGAATAATCGATGAGAATTCGAGGAAGTTCAAAAGTATGCACTCCTATTTGTAATGCGTACACAATAATAATTAAAATATATAAAGAATTGATTACACTAGTCTGTCGATTCTCTATGGGATCATCATAACTAATAGGAATATCAGATGCGTCATTATCTCATCGCGTCTATCATGATTTGTTTTTTCGGTGTGGCCGAAGCACAGGTTATTCGTCTAACAAACAGACCAGAAGACCTAATTCCTGAACCGCTGAAAGCTCTTGCCTCAAATGCAAGCTAAGCAGTAAAAAACTTTCCAACAAAGCCCGAAGATATTGATAAACTCATCAGAGATCAAGCCGCAAAAGCAAAAGCAAGGATTGATAAGATCGTTGACGATGTCAAGAACTTACAACCCAAAGGTATTTCAGAGCAATTGTGGGGTGAAGCAGGCAGACATGCGTATCCAGCGGCTGCATCGATCATGAGAGCAAGACATGCAGGTCTGCATGGCAAAAAATCACAAGATGAATACACGAGACTGCTAGAAGGACACTATGGCGATATGTCAAAAAGGTGCGCATTTACTGGAATGCAAAACCATTAGACGAATGGGCAGTGGCAAATTTACAATTCCTCGACGAGGACTCGCACCTCGCCGATACGACAACAGACAGGCGCACCAGAACCGGCCCTCCAGGCCGGAAAACCGGGCTTTCCGGAGTCTCGCGTCGTAACAGAAACCGGAACAAGAATGTCACCGGTATTCGATGAAAAGTCCAACTTCACGTTACTTGGGGCAATCACCATCAAAAACTAGTCGTGGCCAGTCTGCGAGACGCGACGCGATAAGCCACGTTGCCAGATGGGTGCCCCTCCCATGGTATTATCATGTGTAAGTGAGCGATCCCTTCAGGACCGAAAAACCAGCAAACCCATGGCAACCCGATTTTGAACCGTCCCGATATTACACGTTGGCGTAGCCGTAGACCACGATGAAGCCACAGCTTTCGTACAACGGCCGCAGCGATTCACGGCTCGTTAGCATGACGTACGGGGCTTTGTGCAAACAAGCGTGGTGGAGCGTAGTCTTCACCAGTTGCAGTGCGATGCCTTGGCCGCGACTTTCGGGCTTCACCACCACGTAATCGATCTGCCAGTTCACCGGCGTGGAAACGAGCAAGAAGCCATCGCCGTTGCCGTCCACATCGCGATGCACCGCAACGTAACGCACGCACTGCCAGATCGCCAGGAACTTGCTGCGGGTGCGAAACTGTTCGGAAAGCAGGTTCCAAAGCGTCTTGCACGACGGCTCATCGGCCAGGAATTCCTGAACGCTCAGGAACTCCACCGCGTGCGAGGACTCTTGCGGCTCGGTCGGTTTGCACAGGTAATGCAGTTCGGCTTCGGCAGACATTCCCACTCTCGTTGGCGTTCCTTGGCGATGTTTCATTTTAGATCAATTCACGCCGCTGCCCATGGCTCGAGGGTAATCGGGTGGCAACGACAACACGGATACCGCCTTCGACAACAAGCCGTACTTTTTCATCTTCTTGTAGAGTGTCACCCGGCTGACACCGAGCAGTTTGGCGGCGCGCGTTCGGCTGAACGAGGCTTTCTCCAGTGCCCGAATGATGACCGTACGTTCGGTCGATTCGCGATTCTGCGCGAGTGAATTCGGGTGTGCAACCGAGATCGATTCGAGTGCGGCCATCGTGCGATTGCGAACGATCGGCGACAGGTGCGGCACGCCGAGTTCGGTCGTCGAGCAGGTCAGCACCGCTTGCTGAATGACGTTTTCGAGTTGGCGAATGTTGCCGGGCCACGGGAACGTTTCGAGTGCGTGCATCGCGTCGGGGTGGATCGAAATAATCTTCTTCCCGAACTTCGTGCCGTACCGCGAAACCATCCCACGCACGAGCGGGCCGATGTCCTGGATGCGTTCGCGGAGCGGTGGCAAATGGAACGTAATCACGTGCAAGCGGTAGTACAGGTCGCGGCGAAACGTGCCGCGATCGACGGCCTCGGACAGGTTCCAGTTCGTCGCTACCACGATGCGAGCGTGGCAGAACTGCGTTTCGTTTCCGCCGACCGGTTCAAATTCGCCCGTCTCGATCACTCGCAGTAAATTCGCCTGATGATCGAGGCCGAGCGTGTCGATTTCATCGAGCAGGATCGTGCCTTTCGCGGCGGCGGCGAACTTGCCGATCTTGCTCATGTCGGCACCGGTGAACGCGCCTTTCACGTGCCCGAAGAACTCGCTGGCGATCAGGTTTCCAGAGATCGCCCCACAAGCGACCACGAGGAAACGATCCGCCCTGCGTGCCGAACATTCGTGGATCAGTTTCGCGAGGTGCGTCTTGCCCGTGCCGGTTTCGCCTTCGATTAACACCGTGACATCGTGTGCCGCCGCGATGTC
>JAYSKW010000541.1:0-12037 GCA_043726085.1 Limnoglobus sp. | reverse complement strand
AACGGGAACGTTGAGAGAACTCGGAACTTGGCATCAGCAGATCGCCGAGTTTCCGAATCAGTTTGAAGGGGCAGTCTGGCACGGATACCCGATTTGGTCGATTCACTCCGATTCGTCGCAGAACTATCAAGGTCAGAAATGTCGGCCGGCGAAAGAGGTTTTCGACAGGATGGTCCAACTCGGCGACATTTCCCCAGCACAACGAAAACGCTTGAAGAAGGGGGACCGGATATGAACTCGGATGTGATTGTAGAAACGTCTGTGATCGAATTTACACATGGTCCCGAGGTCACTTGGGTAGGCCCGAACCTGTTTGCAGGCGGCAGTAGCATTCTCCTTGGCTTTGATGATGGGAGCATCGAGTTCTCAGACCTCGATAAAGCGCGCCGCCCAAAACCTCCGATTGTGATGCCGGTGAGTCAGGCCAAGGAGGCGATAAACGGAATTGCAGCAATCGGCAAAAGCAGTTTGGCGGTAAGCACGCGATCTGAAGTTACGTTCCTTGAGTTTGAAAGTCCAACTAAAGGTAAAGGCTCTCGGACTGAGTTCTCTGGCGGCGCGCATGGTGTAATATCGACGCAAAGCGGATACTTTATTGCCCCGTTGGGGATGAGGGGTCTGTTGATCGTCAAACCCGATGCGAATAGCAAGCAAGAGTTCAACGTGATCACCAACACGAAAAACAACCTCTACTGTTACCGTATCGTAGCGCTTCGAGATACTGCTGGAACCGAGGTTCTGGTCACTGCCAACAGGAAAAACGGCGTTGGTGTCAGTACGTTTCATGGGGATCAGGATGGACAAAGCATACATACCATGCGATTTGAAGGGGTCGACGTGGTTGATGTCTGCGGCATCGCTTCGGATTCGCTGTCCGCAGTCGCAATTTCGTCTCGCGGAGAGGTGCTTTGGCTGAAGGACACTTCGAAGCGAGATGAACCCCTCGTTGTGCGCTTGACCGGTATCGAAGGGCAGGTCTATCGCGTACTCGCGACCACTCAGCACCTGTTCGTGCTGAGCAGCAAGGCCCTCTACGTCTGGAGCTACCTCGTCGAATCCGTATTGGTCAACCAAGAGTTTGCGCGACAATCCTCTCCCCACGTCCGTTATCTGGAAGCCGTGGATATGTCACTTTTGAACGACGATTCTCTCATGCTGGTGATGGGGACGAACACGATAGAGGGTTTCAAAATCGACGACATCATTCGCGATTCCAGCAGTCTGTCGAGTATTAGCAAACTAGAAGATTTCACGCCCCGATGGGTGAGCGAAGACGTCGAGCAAATTCAGAAGGTTGCGGCCTGACCTTCTACCCAAAACCACCGCAATTGGAACCATGCCCAGTTTTGCCCAAAAGGACCACCGAAACTTTGGTTCCCGCGTGATTCCATGCGAGCGAAATCGGACGTAAGCCGTTGGTGTGTTAGGTTGGTTCCGAAATTCGGGCATGAGTCCAGGGATGGGTGGGTGGGTAAGTGGTGGAATCATTCCTTGCTACCCAAATCGCCGCGATTGGAACCGTGCCCTTTCCTGTCGCCGATTGCAAACCTTTCGCGTTTGAGGGTGTATGACCGTATGATGGCACGGGGACATTCTCATTCACGGATAATGGCATTATGCCGATCATCGCCACGTGCCCGTACTGCCTCGAAGGAAGCGTTCGCGCACCGGATCGCGCGGTGGGACTGAGCGCGACCTGCCCGAAGTGCCGCAGTAGTTTCACGATCGCGGCCGCCAGCGAAACCTACGCCAGTTCATCGAGCACGACCACCAAAACGCTTGCTGCAAAGTCCGAAACGGTAACGATCCCTATGACGAGTGTGGCGGAACTGCCTGCCCCAGTCGATGTTGCGCCGTTGCCCGCGCCGACGAAAGTCGACGAACCGACGATGCCGTGGTCGCTGACGGCCATCGCACTCGCGGGGATCGGCCTGATCGCCACGCAGTTCCCGTACGGGCGATTTGTCGCACTCGGCTGTGCGGGCTTCGGCTTGCTGATCGCCTGCTTCGCATGGCTACTGGCGGACCGCAAACGCACCGCCACCCACGTGGCACCCGCTGTATCCGGCTTTGTCATATTCCTCGTCGTCGCGTTACCCAGTTGGCTCGGTTTCAGTTCCTGGAAAGCGCTCGATCTCCCCGACGATACCAAGACGGTGAAGGCGCTCAGCAGCGATGGCAGCACGCCGATAGCCGCCGAATGGGTGGACATTCAGAAGGCATCGTGGCTTTACGACGACATCCAGGTGTCCGCACCGCTCGTGGCGATCAACGCCTTGGAAGTCACGGGATTGAAGGGACTGAAATCGCGAACGAAGGAAAAGTACCTCCAGATTCGCGTGCTCGTGAAGAACGTCGGCGTGGCGCGGAAGCTCGAATTCCAAGGCTGGAAGCCCGCCGTAACTCCCGACGTGCCTCGGCCGAAAGTCACCGACCCACAGGGGAACGTGCTGGCAATCAAAGTCTTTGAAGCACCGTGGGAAGCGGGGGATCGACCGCAACCGGCGGGGCTGTTCCCCGGCAAATCGGCCGAGCAACTGTTCCTGTTTCAGCCACCCGCGAAGCCAGTGGAATACCTGCGATTCGAGCTACCGGGCACCGCGTTCGGCGAAACCGAGTCGGTGAAACTTCAGATCCCCTGGGCGTCGATTACACTCCGTTAAACAAGGATACGTCCGATGCGGAAACCCCGTCGTGGCTTCACACTCATCGAACTCCTCGTCGTGATCGCGATCATTTCGATCTTGATGGGGCTGTTGCTCCCGGCCGTCCAGAAGGCGCGCGAGGCCGCCAGCCGGATCAGTTGCGCGAACAACCTGCACCAACTCGGCTTGGCGATGCACAACTACGAGAACGCGATGGAGAAACTGCCGCCGAGTTCGCTCGGGAACGCCGCCGACCGCGGTTACGCAACGTGGGCCGTGATGATTCTGCCGCAACTGGAGCAAGACAACCTGTATCGGCGTTGGGATCTCAGCCGAAAGTATTACGATCAATCGGTCGTCGCAAGGCAGTCGCCCGTAAAGAACTACTTCTGTCCGAGCCGTCGGACGTCGTCGTCGGGGGTCGTACTCAGCATCAACGGCGACATCCCGAGCACGGGTGGCAGTACGCATTTCCCCGGCGCACTCGGCGACTATGCCGCGAGCATCGACCGCTCCGGAAACGACACGCCGACGAATACGTCACCGGACATGCGCGGCGCGTTCCAGTTGGGCACACCGCTGCGGTTCGCCGACTTCACCGACGGCCTGAGTAACACCTTCCTGATCGGCGAAAAGCACGTTCCCCAAGGGAAACAAGGCTACGGCTGGTGGGATTGCTCGCAGTACAACGGCGATTTCTACCAGTGCAACACCCGTGCGGCCGGGCGACGATTCCCGCTGACGACGAACCCCAACGACACCGGCTGGAAGTTCGGCAGTATGCACACGCAAGTCGTGATGTTCTGCTTCGCAGATGGCCATGTGAAGGCGATTCCGGAAATCACCAACCCGTACGTTCTCGAACTGATGGGAATGCGAAACGACGGCGAAGTGACCCCCGAGAACTGAGATCGCCGCAAAAACAGCGCCCTGCGCGGTTGACGGAGCGCAGGAATCGTGTAAAAAATAGAGAGATGGTGGCTGTAGCTCAGTTGGTTAGAGCGCTAGATTGTGGTTCTAGAGGCCGCGGGTTCAAATCCCGTCAGTCACCCTTCTGCACTTCGCGTAAACGCACCTCATTTCCCTTACGATCCGATCATACCCGTTACTAGCCAGTTGGGATACGATGAATCGCACGATCCGCTCGACGGCACGCACTTTGAACGAGACGTATATCGGGTTGTCTGCGACCGTCGAAGAATATCATCGAATGGGAGAGCAAGTAACCAACCACGTCCGCTGCGAACTGCTACGGGGACGGATTGTGAAAAGAGTCGTAGCGACTCCCGCACATCGTTACGCGCTGCATCAACTCGTAGATTGTATACGACCCTTTATCACTGCCGAGTTCGTTCTCGATGTTCAAGGACCGATTACGCTCGCCGACAGCGAACCGGAACCCGATCTTTGCATCACGATAGGGCCTGACAGCCGGTACGATGCGCGACATGCGGGGACGGGTGAAATCGTTCTACTCGTGGAAGTTTCCGATACGTCGCTCGCATACGATCGCGGCGAGAAGTTGCAGATTTATGCAGAGGCGAAAATTACCGGTGTATTGGATCGTGAATCTGCAAGAGCGTATGGTCGAGGTTTACACGTTGCCGCGAGACGGGCGCAACCCGACGTACCGCAATCGCGTCGATTTCAAAGCAGGAATGGCCGTGCCCGTCGTCGTTGCGGGAAAAACCGTCGGTACGATTCCCGCGAGCGAGATTTTGCCGTAAGATGCTGTTTGTAGCGGAGGTGCGAAATGCTGAAATTCAAGCCGAATAATCCCACCGCTCGTCTGTTTTTATCCGTTCTTAAGTGAAGCACTGTGATCTACCTCGATAATGCGGCTACCAGTTTCCCGAAGCCCGAGTCGGTTTACGTCGCGATGGACCGCTTCGCGCGGACGACGCTCGCTAACCCGGGGCGGGCGGGACACAAGATGGCACTCGCGTCCGAACATGCGCTCAACGATGCTCGGCATCGGTTGAACCAGTTCGTGAACGGCAAAGGCCCGGAGCGGTTCGTCTTCACGCTGAACTGCACCGATGCGCTCAACATGGCGATGAAGGGCACGCTCGATGCGGGCGATCACGTCGTCACGACCGACCTTGAACACAACAGCGTGTCGCGGCCGCTGATGACGATGGCGGATAGTGGCTTCATCACGCTGACGCAGGTGAAGTCCGATGGCGGTGGTACTGTCGACCCGAACGAGATCGCGAAGGCGATTCGAGCGAACACGAAGCTCGTCGCCATCACGCACGCCAGCAACGTCCTCGGCACGATTCAGCCGATTGCCGAGATGGGCCGCATCTGCCGCGAGCGTGGCGTTCTCTTCCTCGTCGACGTCGCGCAAACGATCGGCGTCGTGCCGATCGACGTGCAAGCGATGATGATCGATTTGCTCGCGTTTCCGGGGCATAAATGCCTGTTCGGCCCCACGGGTACGGGGGCGCTGTACGTCGCGCCGGGCGTGCAAATCCGACCTTGGCGCGAGGGTGGTACCGGCGGTGATTCGTCGACGCGGACGCAGCCGAAGGACTTCCCGTACTTCCTCGAAGGCGGCACGCCGAACGTGTTGGGCATCGTCGGAATGATCGCGGGACTCGATTTCGTCGAGAAGGAAACGCCCGCGAAACTCCTCGCACACGAAGTCGGATTGTGCGACCGACTCTACGATCAACTGAAGGACGGCCCGTTCCAATTCGTCGGCCATCGCGACCCGACACGCCGCGTGGGCACGCTGAGTTTCTTCTGCGAATCGCTGCCCGCACCGGAGATCGGCGGCATCCTCGATCAGGCGTTCGACATTGCGATCCGCCCCGGCCTGCACTGCGCCCCGTACATTCACCGCGCCGTCGGCAGCTTCCCCGATGGTCTCGTCCGCGTTAGCCCCGGCCCGTTCAACACCGAGGCCGACATCGACGGACTCGCGAGAGCATTACAAGAAGTTGTGAGTGTTTAGTGGTGAGTGGTTAGTGAAGAATTATGCGGCTTGGCGAAGCGGTTCGTACATCGCTGTTGTTGCAGTTTGTACAGATTTTGCTGAGGTAATTAACCCGACGGCGCAACCGAAGAAACTCGCGATGGCGCACCACATTGCCGAACCGTACCAGAGGCCGATCGTGTAGTTTCGACTGCCGATCAGGTCTTTGTTCGTTGCCAAGGCTCCGAGTAGGAGAATCGTGCCAAATATCAACATGTATTTTGTGCGTCGCTCCTTGACCATTTGTGCGAATAGTAGCCCTGGTAGTATGAGTGTGGCGAAATGTGGCACGCTCGACATCGGCGACATTAAGAGCATCGCGGACACGACCATGCCGCACTCCCATGCGATGTTGCGTTCGCTCCTTCGCCCGCGGATGATGGCGGCCAGCGCGAGTGTGCCCAACCCGGCGAAACAGCCGATTAGCAAGCGTTTCATTTCGCCCGGCAGCATCGACGCGGGTACCGTGTGTATCTCGACTTTGTTCTGTACGACGCTCCACGTCGTGCTCGTCCACCGTTTCATGGCACCGACGAGCGATTGATTATAAATGACATCGCTCGCCCAAACTCCCGGCGAATAGTCCGGGCGTGCCATCGGCGCGAGGTAGATTTCGTACCACTTGGAAACCCACGTACCCTCGGTGGGGCGATGGATGGCATCGGGCAGCAGATTCGCACCGACTGCGATGAGGATCAACCACATTGCCGCGAGCGGTTTGCCCTTAATGAGTAAGTATGGCGCGAACAGAAGTGGCGTGCATTTCATCGCCGCGCCGAGGCCAAACATCGTGGCGGCTACGATCGATTTCCCGCGTGCGACGTACGAACAGCCGCCGAGTACGAGTGCCGCGCTGATGATATCGGTCTGCTGATGCGCGTAGCATTGAAAGGCGAACATCAACCCGGCTGCCGCGCCGACGGACGTGTATCCGCCCGCGAGTTTCGTCGCCGAACGGACCATCCAGAACAAGCAGAGGAGGTTCAACGCATAAAACGCAATCCGGTTCGCGGTCGTCGGCATGAGCGCAAACGGCACCGCCAAGAACGCCTGAAACGGCGGGTATGTGTACCCGTCTGGCTGCGCGTAAATGTCCTGCCCCGCCAGCAAATGCCCCGCCGTCTTCACGAACACCGTGTCCCATTCCGAACGCTCGCGCGTCACGAACGGAACGCCCAACCCCACGATCGCCGCGATCAATAGGAAACCGAGTACGGAACGCGACCGAGCCTCAGCCATTGGCTCGGATCGGGTCCGATCGGTAGACAACCGAAGTCGCAGAAGGAGTTTCATCCGAAACAACATCGGCCGATTCGGCTGCATAAAACCATTCAATCCGCGACAATCGGAGTAATTTGAAACGGGACTGGCCGAAGTGCCGGATCGCGTCCAGTAGGCAAAATCGTTCCAATTGAGAGGATTGTGCAAATAACGGCGATTCGTCGTTCGCGCGCGGATCGACTTTGTAGAATTAAAAATGGATGAATGCCCTGAGAGTTATAGAATAACAGAACTCTCCATTTTTCGGGTCATACGATTTTGACCCCGTTCGTTGTCCTTTTCTTCTTCGTAGGTGCCCAAACATGAATCGTAGCCATGCGTCTCCGCGTCGTGGGTTCACACTCATCGAACTCCTCGTCGTCATCGCTATCATCGCGATCCTGATCGGATTGCTACTTCCGGCTGTGCAGAAAGTGCGCGAAGCTGCCGCACGAGCCAAGTGTCAAAACAACCTGAAGCAACTGGGCCTCGCGGTCCACAACTACGAAGGCGCTTTCGGTGGGCTACCTCCTGCGGTGGTGAATGGTCCTGGTGCTGCGTCGTGGCCGCAACTGTCCGAGTTCCGTCGGAACCCGACGCTGACGCCCGATGCCACTTCAAACTATACCCGTCACAGCTTTCTTTCGATTATCCTGCCGTTCATCGAGCAAGCCAACGTGTTGAACGCCAACGGGACGCCGTACGATTATCGCCTCAACTGGAATGAAACGACGAATCGCAGTGCGACGGCGACGCGGATTCCCACCTTTGAATGCCCTTCCAGTCCCTCGGCAAAGCTGATTACTCCGAATCCAGTCGATGCCACGCATATTCCTGCAGTTTCGGACTACATGGCCGTCACCCGTTCCAATAGCAATGCCGTCGTGTGGACCGGTTTAGGAATGTCGGATCCGGGTACCGATGGTTACAATGCCGTACTGACAGCGAATAAGAAGACGTCGCTATTGGCGATCACGGATGGCCTCAGCAACACGATGATGATCGGTGAATCGTCTGCGCGTAACGAAGGTTGGTATTTGAAGTATCGCTACGCCGATCAAAGCTCTGCCAGTTGGGGGCTACGCGGCGCGTGGGGCCAAGAATCCAACAACCTAACTTGCTCCGGCACGAACCGGTTAGCCGTCGTGCCACCCGTTCTGGGATCGAATGTGCCTAGCAAGGTGACCACAGCTGCGCAAGCGACGGCTGGACCGCTCACCATCAATGGCTGGAACCAGGGCGAGTTATATTCCTTTCACACGGGTGTTTGTAACGTCGTCTTAGGCGATGGTTCCGTGCGGACGCTTCGCGATAGCCTGTCGTTGGCAACGATGCTACGCCTCGCGGCTCGCGGCGACGGTAACCCCGTCAATGCCGACGATTGATACTCGCACTCGATTCCCGTTCACCGCGAACCGTGCGACTCATCGCACGGTTCGTTATTTTTTACGCCTCTGCTGGTTCCTCCTACTGCTGGCACCTAGAAATAACATTCTTCACGCACACTGAAAATGAGGATGACACCGATGGCCGTTCGCGTTCAAAAAGAAGCACCCCAATTCACGGCCACGGCGGTCGTCAACGAAGATTTCAAAACTGTCAGCCTTTCGGATTATCGCGGCAGCAAATACGTCGTGCTATTCTTCTACCCGCTCGACTTCACGTTCGTCTGTCCGACGGAAATCATCGCATTCAGCGACCGCATCGCCGATTTCCACAGCCGCAACTGCGAAATTCTCGGCGTCTCGGTCGATAGCCAGTTCAGCCATCTGGCCTGGATCAAAACGTCGCGCGCCGAGGGTGGCATCGGTCGGCTGAATTACCCGCTGGTTGCTGACCTCACGAAGCAAATCAGCAAAGATTACGACGTGCTCCTCGATGGCGGCGTGGCGCTGCGCGGGCTGTTCCTGATCGACAAAGCGGGCATCGTGCGGCACATCACCATCAACGACCTGCCACTCGGCCGCAGCGTCGATGAAGCGATCCGCGTCCTCGATGCCTTGCAGTTCTTCGAGAAGAACGGCGAAGTCTGCCCCGCCGACTGGAAGCCCGGCCAAGCCACCATCAAGCCGACCGTGAAGGACTCGAAGGAGTACTTCCAGAAGGCCGGGAAGTAGCGCGCAAACGATCGTCTCTGTACGACCTCGCGCGTGTGTGGTATCGTTTTGAGTGGGGAAGCGTGAGGAGGAACGTTATGCGGACGACTCGAATTTGCGCGATGATTGCACTGGGTTTGGCGATCGGTGCGGTACCGTTACTCGGTCAAACGCCGCCGACTCCTGCGCCACCCGTCGCTGCTCCGATGGTGGAGAAACCACCCGAGTGGCCGAAAGAGATTGGCGGGAAGGACTTAAAAGGCTGGCTGACCGAGTTGAAAGAATCGACCGATGGTTCGGTGCGCGAATTGGCGATCAAGGTGATTCCGCAGTTCGGCCCACCTGCCCGACGCGAATCGATCAAGCCGTTATTGAGTGCGCTCCGTCTGGAAAACGACCCCGGCGTGAAGGTGCATTTGCTGATGGTGATCGGGTCGATCGGCGCGGAGACACCCGAAGAAGCCCGCGAGATTACCGAAGGTTTGAAGCTGGTAATTGCGAATGCAGGCCTCGGCAGCCCATATCGACTTCATGCGACGCGCGCGCTGGTCAATTACGGTGCGTTCGGGGCCAGTTCGATTCCCGAACTCAAATCGATCGTCGCCGATCCTTCGTGGGAGATTCGCCGGGCGGTGGCAACGGCGCTCGGTCACGTCGGTCGCGTCGACGAAAAACCGATCGACCCGAAGAAGCTGCCACAGCCGAATACCGTCGAACGCAAAGGTCCGAACGCGACCGCGCTCAGCACCCTCAACGACCGCCTCGGCAAGGAAAAAACCGTTGCCGTACGTTTGGAAATCGTCCAGTCGATGATCTTGCTCGGCCCGCCCGGATACAAGACGAGTGCCGATTACCCCCTCGCTATCAAGCCATATTTGACGTCGGTCAACGAGCAACTGAAAGTCGAGAAGGATAAGGCGATCGTCGTCTGGTTGCACGTACTCACGATGCTCTACGACGGTACGCAACTGACCGATACGGTCATCAACAAGATCGCCGACAACGTCGTCGGCACCGACTACAACGCAAAGGTGGCCGCAATTCGCGCGCTCGGGATGCTCGGCGATCGCGCCAAGCCCGCACTGCCGAAGCTGATCGATGTGATGAAGTCCGACGACCCCGCACTCGTCGCCGAGGCGATCCAGTGTCTCGCCTCGATGAACGCAGTCGCGATCCCCGCGTTGCCCGAATTAGAGAAGATCAAGAAAGACAGCAAAGAAGAGTTATTGAAAGCGATGGCCACCAACGCGATCGACGTCATCTCCGGTCGAAAGAACCCCGTCGTCGTGCCGCCGAAAAAGTGAGCGACCATTCCCACGATCCCGAATTGGATCTCAGCGGTCGTTCAAATCGCGTCGGTCTTGTGTCCGCGCAATCGACTATAGCGCGTCGAATACGTGCCGTACGTCGATGCGTCGTCGCGGCAAATTCTCAGTTCAAAACGGCGACGGGCGAGGACATTCTCTGAATGATGCTACGGTTGCGGCCGGTGACTTTGGCTTCGGCGAGCGCACCGGCGGCGGCGACGCGGAGTTCCTCGAAACTGAACAGGCTGCCGGGGTCGGCGGCGGCGAAACCGATGCTGACCGTAATACCGATCGTTTGGCCGTTGTACGCCGTACGGGCGCGTTCGATCGTGTGACGTAGACGCTCGCCGAGGATGTCGATGCCGACCGCATCGGTATTCGGCGCAACGATCATAAATTCTTCGCCGCCGATGCGACCGATCGAATCGCAACTGCGGACCGTCGCTTGCAATAGCTGCGCGAGCCACGTCAGGACGTGATCGCCGCCCACGAGAAGGTGTGCGGAGTTAATGTCCTTGAAGTGATCGACGTCGATGATCCCAATCGCAATCGGGTCGGTGGTACGGGTGCGGCGAAGGAGTTCCTTACGGGCGATCAGTTCGACGGCGCGGCGATTCGGAATGCCGGTGAGGACATCGGTGAGCGCCATCTTTTCGAGCAAATGATTTTTCTGCTCGAGTTCGCGCGTCCGATCGACGACGCGATTTTCCAAGTTCAATAGAAGTGCGCGATATTCGTCGAGCAGTTTTTCGTGATTGCGTTCGAGCAAGAGCGTGCGGGTGATGCCGCGCAGACTGCCGAGGAGATCGTCGCGCTGCCAGGGCTTCAACACGATGCGATGGACCTGACAGCGATTGATCGCCTCGGCGGCATCTTCGAGGCGGGCCATACCCGTAAGGAGGACGCGCGAGATTCGCGGGTGCGATTGGCGAACCCATTCGAGCAGGGCGATTCCGGAGCCGTCGGGAAGATTCAAATCGGAGAGGACGATATCGATGGGCCGCACGGCCACCTGTTCGCGGGCTTCAGCGATACTTCGGGCAGTAAATACGTCGTATTCGTGACGAAGTTGCTCGCGTAGTAATGCGAGAATGACGGTTTCGTCATCGACGACTAAGATCGAACAACGCTGGCGAGACGAGTTCATCGTGGGGGTCGCGGTTGAAAAAACCGTATCGGGAGCCTGAGCCGCTTTGTACGTCGGTGGCACTCGCACTACGAACCTCCTTGTCGTGGTGTGACCGGTCGCATGGGGTTTGCATGCGTCCGCACAATCGACGAAGTGTAATACATAATCCTCTCCCGCGTGGAATTTTTTCTGGCGCGAAAAGAACCTTTTGCCGAAGTAATCGGAACCGGAATGGTCACCTCGTTTTCAGGGGACACTGGAAACGCTGGGTAAACGTGGGAATTCAGGGCGATTATTGCGATAGAGTGAAATTAACCGGGTAGTCAAGAAATTCGGGCATTTCTCGATAAATGCTTGATCTTGTCTTTTCTACCGTTTAAGATCAAGGGGCTTGACGAGCGGGGGATTTTTACCAGGGGCTTCACCGACACGCGTTGATGGTCGACCACCGAGGGTGCCGTACAATCGTTACGTTCAGACCGAGATAAGGTTTTGTACGCCGATTCGGTACCCGAAAGATAGCTCAGTTTCACTGAGATATCCCGGTTCGACTTCCGCACACTCGCCATCGTGCGAGAGAAGACCCTTCGTTCCCCACGCCGCAATGCTCGGTAAGAACT
>JAYSKW010000540.1:0-1479 GCA_043726085.1 Limnoglobus sp. | reverse complement strand
GTGAAGTTCAAAAACTGCATCATTGCAACTGGGTCGGTTCCTGCGATGCCGAAGCCGTGGCAGATCGGCGATGACCGCATCATGGACAGCACCGGCGCGCTGTTGATGCCGGACGTGCCGAAGAAGCTGCTCGTCATCGGCGGCGGGTACATCGGCCTCGAAATCGGCACAATCTACGCCGCGATGGGGTCGAAAGTTACCGTCGTGGAATTCACCGATGGGCTGCTACCGCTCGCGGATCGTGACCTTGTTGCACCACTCGAAAAGAAACTGCGAGCGGAGTTTGAAGCGATTCACTTGAACACGAAAGTCGCATCGTTAGCCGCCACGAAAGACGGCATCGTTGCCACCCTCGAAGGCAAGGACGTGCCTGCGTCGATTACCTTCGACCGGGTTCTGGTCAGCGTCGGGCGGCGTCCCAACAGCGCGGGTTTGGCCTTGGAAAAAGCGGGGCTGAAGACCGACGAACGCGGCTTCATTGCGGTCGATAAACAACGCCGCACCGCCGTGCCGCACATCCAAGCCATCGGCGACGTGGCCGGCGAACCGGGGTTGGCCCACAAGGCCACTGCCGAAGCACGGGTGGCGATCGAAGTGCTACTCGGCGAGCCGTCCGAGTGGTCGCCACGCGGCATCCCCGCCGTGATTTTCACCGACCCAGAAATTGCGTGGGTCGGTGTTACGGAGAAGGAAGCCAAAGAGCAAAACATCGCGCACGACGTGCTGAAATTTCCGTGGGCCGCATCCGGGCGGGCCGTGGCACTCAACATTACCAACGGCCTCACCAAGATGCTCGTCGATCCCGAATCGAAGCGCGTCCTCGGTGTCGGCATCGTCGGCACCGGCGCGGGCGAGATGATTTCCGAATCGGTGCTCGCCATCGAAATGGGCGCCGTCGCCCGCGACATCATGGAAACAATCCACCCGCACCCGACGCTAAGCGAAACCGTGATGGAAGCGTCAGAAATGGCCTACGGCAGCGCCACCCACATCGCGGCGAAGAAGAAAGTGGCGCGATGAACCGGGCGAAAAATAGTTCATGACGAGGAGTCGTTGCGACTTTCCCAACGACTCGCCATCGCTTCCAGTCGTGTGACCACTGCTTCCCAGCGCGTCAGCAGTTCGGCTTCTCGGCGCTGCTGCTCGTCAGCCTTCTTTTGCTGCTCGTCAGCTTTTAGCTGCTGCTTGGTACTACGTGATAAAATTTCATACGCCCGAGCGTGCTGGCGGTTGACCAACTTCACCGACCAAACCCCCGCGATAATCAAAACTATTCCAAATAAAATAAGGCCAATCCAGACTTCCGTATGCATCGAATTTGCTCCCCTGTTATCTGTTCGGACGGGTCCGGCCTGCCCGATGCTCGGCCAATGCGCGCTCGGCCAGCGCGTTTAGCCGACCGGCTCGTTCGTCTTGCTCGATTTGTTTGTCCCACTCGGCTTCGGACTGTTCATCGAGCCATGCCCGAACGCGGGCGAC
>JAYSKW010000539.1:0-1643 GCA_043726085.1 Limnoglobus sp. | reverse complement strand
CGCACGACGGCTCGTAATTTTCGCATCGGAAGACATCGGCAACGCCGACCCGATGGCCTTGCTCGTTGCGAACGGCGCATGGGATGCCGTCGAGCGCGTCGGTTTACCGGAATGCGTGCTGAACCTCTCGCACGCGGTCTGTTATTTGGCGACCGCACCGAAATCGAACGCCTGCACGGTGGCAATCGGTGCCGCCCAAAAAGACGTGAAAGAAGGCCGCACACTCCCCGTGCCAAAGCACTTGCGCGACGCCCACTACGCCGGTGCGAAGCAGTTCGGCCACGTCGGATACAAGTACGCACACAACTTCGAGGGCGGCTGGGTCGAACAGGAATACATCCCCGCCGACGTGACGTACTACACCCCCACCGACCGTGGCCACGAAGCGATCATCGCAGCGCGAATGGCCGAGATCGCCGCGAAGCGGAAAGGGAACGCAGAGGGCAAGCCATGACGGAGGAGGAATGGCTAACGACTGCTAATTTTGAACGCCTGTTGGACTATGCCGCTGGTTTCGGCAGTAATCGCTTGGCTCGCTTGGTTGGATGTGCCTGTTATCGGCGAATCCTGCCGATGCTTCATTATGCGGAAAGTCGTAAAGCGTTAGAGCTTACGGAATTGTATGCCGATTGTTTGATTGAAAAAGAAGTGCTCAGGGCTGCAAGACAACTTGCAGAACAAAAATGGTTTCAGAAAAAGCCCGATTATAAGCAACTACGCAACAGTCGCGAAACCAGTTTTTATGAAGCATTTTCAGGTGTACACTTTTTAGCAAGCGCGACAGACATCAATAGCGTACTGATGCTACGTATGGCTATAGCCGTAAGATCTGCATTCCGTGCGGAATTCAGCGAAGTCGACTCACAGCGGTGCGTCTATGCATCGCTCATCCGCGACATCTACGGCAATCCCTTCCGTTACATCGACTTCGATCCCGAGTGGCTAACGGAAACTTCCCTGGCACTCGCGCAGACGATGTACGACGCTCGCAATTTCCACGCGATGCCGATTCTCGCGGACGCGCTTCAGGATGCCGGTTGCGAAGACGCCGCCATTCTCGATCATTGCCGAGACGCGACCGGCCCCCACGTCCGCGGCTGCTGGGTCGTCGATCTGGTGCTGGGGAAGGCGTAGACTGATCGCGAATTAGCCGCGAGTCACCCCGATTCGGAGGGATTGCCTGGGTATGGGTGAAGTCCACGCGCTCCGCTACGCAAAGCCTCCGCGTCGCGGCTAATTGAACTAAATTAAGATGAACCGGAAACGCCGTCTCGAAGACTCGTTACGGCGTGAACCACGCATCGTCTTGGATGGATTTCATGCACTCGTCCACGAAAAGTGCATCGAAAATGCCGACCCATTCTTTGCCCGTGTGACGCATGAAATACAGAGCGAAGGTGCCGTCGCCGAGGGGTTCCATTCGGACGAACTTCGCTTCGAACGATGGCGCAAGGGCGTTCGGGTCGGGACAGGTGTACGTTGAGAAGAAGGTGAAGTTGTTCCGGTACCACTTCGCTGCGATATCGGAGATGTAGTTGAATCGCTCGCCTTCCATCGGTGGCGATATGTGTTTGGGCTTCAGCACGGTTTCGATCAGGATCTTCGCTTTCGCCTCAACCTCGGCCTTCAGCGCAGTCCTCACC
>JAYSKW010000538.1:0-4507 GCA_043726085.1 Limnoglobus sp. | reverse complement strand
CGCCCCTCGAAACGGGGGCGGCGTCAGCGATGGGGGGGAACGCGACGTGACGAAGAGCATGATGCGAAAACTGTGGACGACACGACTACTTTGCGGCCTAATGGCTTGGGCGTCAGCGGGGGGGTGCAAACAGCAACTCTTCGTCGAACCCGGCGACTACAAAGGCGTAACCAAAGCCGGGTTGGAGCGGCTCGAAGAGCGCCCCCACGATCCGATTGCGCCCTCGCTGATCGAGTCCGGGCTGAATCTGCCAACGGTGCTGAACCCGAATCTACCCCCCAAGCCGATGACGCTGAAAGAGTGTATCGCGCTCGCGCTCGAGCAAGGGAACGTCGGTTCGCAAGGCGGGTTGCAAAACGCAGGATTCACCAACGATAACTTACCGCAATTCACCGGGCGTAACGTCGCCGGATCGGACACGATCAAAGTACTGGTGCTCGATCCCGCGATCGTTGGGGCGGACATCGAACGGGCACTGTCGAAGTTCGATGCCCGCTGGATTACGAGCATGACGTGGTCGAAGAACGACACGGCTACGGTGAACTTCCAACAAGCGTTCAACAACGGCGATACCGCGAGTTTCACGTCGACGTTGGCGAAGCCACTGCCGACGGGGGGCGTTGCGGGGATCACGTTCGGTACCGATTACCGTCGGTTCACAGCGAGCGCACAACAACAGTTCGCGTTGCAATTGACGACGCAGTACACGCCACGAGTGCAGTTCCTGTTCGAGCAACCGCTTCTGCAATCGTTCGGCGTGGAAATCAACCAACAGGCAACGAGTCACCCCGGCAGTTTGCTCGTGCAAGGCTTGCGCCCGAGCGGCGGGCAAACGACCGAAGGCATTCTGATTACGCGGATTCGCTACGAGCAACAGCGTGCGGAATTCGACCGCCAGGTGAACAACCTGCTGCTGAACGTCGAGTTCGCGTACTGGAACCTCTACGCATCGTACTACAACCTCTATGCCCAAGAATACACGCTGACGCAGTCGTTCGACTTGTACACTGTCGTACGAGATCGCGTCGCGGCCGGTACCAATCGCCGACAGGAACTGACTCAGATTCTGAGCCAGTATTACTTGTTTCGGCAACAAGCATTATTGGCTCGGCACCAAGTACAGAACTCCGAACGGCAACTGCGCGGTCTATTAGGCATGACATCATTCTCGGACGGGATGCGGATCGTACCGGTCGATGAACCGACGTTGTCGCCATTCAACCCCGACTTCGGTTCGTCCGCGAACGAGGCACTCGCGAATCGCCCCGAACTGATTTTGGCTCGCCACGATTTGAAGTTTCGCCAGCTCGATATCCTTCTGCAAAAGAATCAACGTCGCCCTGACTTGCGATTCATTAGCAGCTACGACATTCAAGGCATCGGCTCCGAACTCGATGGTTCCGCCGAGTTCCGCGATCCCGCACGCGGTGCAGGTGCGGCACCGATTCCGCAAAATGCGTTCGCAAACCTCGCGCAGAATAACTTCAACAGCTGGCAGCTCGGGTTGCGGCTCGACATGCCGCTCGGCTTCCGCGATGCGAACGCCGCGGTGCATCAAGCCCGACTGAACTTGGTACGCAGCTACTCGCAACTGCAAGACTCCGAGCGGAAATCGTTGGAAGTGGTTTCGCAGCAAGTGCGCGATGTGGTATTTCAGCAGAAATCGGTCGAACTCAATCGCCAGCGACGCATCTTTTTGCAGGAAACGCTCGACTTGAACAAAGTGCTCGTCGATAAAGGGGCATTCGAGTTTAACACCTTGTTCAACATCCTCCAGGTCCAGCGGGACGTGGCCGGTGCGATTGCGAGCGAGTTCCAAGCGGTCGCGCAGTACAACTCGTCGATCGCCGGTCTGGAATATGCGAAGGGTACGATTCAGCGATTCAACAACGTCTCGGTCGGCGATGGGCCGTTACCCGGACACGTGCAGAAGCGTGCCGCCGACCACTTCAGCGCGAGAAATATCGCGATTAAACTACGGGAACAGCCTGCGGACCTGCCGCTGCAATCGCTGACGAAGCCATGGCAATCGCCGGTCGATACGCTGCCAGAGATGCCGGGTGCGCCCGGTCAAAATGCACCGAATCCGTTGCCGTTCAACGCCACGCCTTCATCGCCGATGCCATCGGCGGTTCCCAAGATGCCCCCTGCCACGCCACCCGTTAGTGGTCTCGTACCGGGCCAAAATCTGAACCCGACGACGGTTCGCCAGTGGCCGGGGACTGCGACTTCGGAGCCAGTGATGTTTCAGGAACCGAAGCCAGTCTTCGTGCAAACCGGGACGGTACAGTTGCCCACGCGACGGGCAGTCGTTTCGGGAACGAGTGGTGAAAATGGCACGCCGGTCTCGGTGGTGCCACCACGGTGACCACGAATCACACGAGTGGAAACAATCGGATAACCCTAGCCGGGACTAGACTCATCGCACAATGCGTTCCGATTAAAGTTTCGGGAAATGTCCGAAGTTGATCAACAAACCGAGCTTGAAACCAGTTGCCTTTAGATAATTGTGAACCTGGGCGCGGTGTTCGTCTGCGACTTGCTTCAACGCCTTGATCTCGACGATAATCTTCTCGTAGCAAATGAAGTCGGGTTGGTATTTCTTTTTGAGGGGTCGGCCTTTGTAGTCCAAAAGCAGCTCGGCCTGCGGACGATACGATATGGCACGCATCGCAAACTCGCACTCCAAACAATCCTGATACACGGCCTCCAGAAATCCGCAACTCATTTCGTTATAGACCTCGAAACAGGCCCCGATGATGGTAAACGACTCATCCCTGAACACAATCTCCCCATATGGACTCCTGAACTTGAGGATGATCAACCACGAATCACACGAATATATTCAATTGCAGAATGAATCGTTAGTTATTGTCCTATTGATTTTATTCGTGTGATTCGTGTCATTCGTGGTAGAAATGATAATACTCAGTAGTTGTTCCGAATTCCTCGGTCGAGACAGGGTTATGGTTCGGCTGATTCTTTTCGTGTTCGTGATTGCCGTCTGTTTGGCGGTGGCACCGGTTGGCCGTCCGACGGTGCAAACGGCTATCGCAACCCCGCCGCCAGTTCTCCCGGTCCTCACGTGCGATGCATTGCCATCGAACGAACAGTTCGCAATCCTCGCACGCACCGACCCCGTCGCGATGATGCAAGCATCGCTGAGCCGTTATTCGTGCGAGATTCGTGGCTACACCTGCACGATGCAAAAACAGGAACGGCTGGGCGGTAAACTCGGCCCCGATGAGGTGATTCGCATCGCCTTCCGCGACGATCCGTTTGCGGTACTCATGAAGTGGGAGCGCGGGGCCGGTCTCGCAACGGCGACGCTATATGCCCGCGGCGACAACAACGGCAATTTGAAGGTCCGATCGTTCATCGGCCTGAACACCGATACCGACCCGACGGGGCGATTGGCACGGCAATCGTCGCGGTTTGCCATCACCGATTCCGGTATCTATCGCGGCACGCTCCGTTCGCATCGCGTCTGGTCGGCATCGCGAGATCGCGGCGAGTTGAAGGTTACATTTGCGGGAACGAAAACGGTGCCCGCGTGTGGGAATCGCCTTTGCCACGTCATCGTTCGCACGTGCGACAACCCCGAACTGGACCACTTCAGTCTCGACGAACCCGAACAGCGGAAGGCGACGGATCACCCATTGGAAGCACTTGGTAAAGTGACGCTGATGTACGATGCAGAGACGTGGCTACAGGTCGGTACCGAGATACTCCGGCCCGATGGTTCGCTGCTGGCGACGTATTATTTTCGGGACATCGTTTTGAATCCGAAGTTCGACCCGCAACAGTTTCACCCGAGCGCTTTGTCGAAGAAGTGACTCGCAGCATTGCAACGTTCGACTAACTGCATCCGCCATTTTTCGTCGGTATATTGCCCGCGATCTTCCGCCCACACACGCACTTCCTCCACGAGCGGCTTCAGTGCGGCAATCGCCTTGGCACGCGGCACAAATGGCCGATCTTGCAGGCTTAGCAGCGTGGCGGATGTGTGCGCGAATATGGTTCCTTCGCCGCTGACGGGCGAGCCGCCGATGCAACGCGCCGCAAACCACGTCGTTTCCGTCAGCGAATATTCGATCTCGATCTTCGTGCGAAAGAGGCCATCGGCGGGTTCGCTACTTGCGGAGGCAATCGTCTCGCCGTTCGCCAGGATTTCAAAACGGGAAAACGCGGTCAGACACTCGGCCTTGGCGCGGATAATCACCGTAGCTTCGGCCGTGCGTTCGACTTCAAACGAAAGGATCGGCCCGTTCGTGGCAAAGGTGCGACTCGCCCGCACGGCTTCCACCCAAGCTGGATACGTGCGGGCTTCCTCTTTCGGAATCTGCGCGTAAGTCCGCATCGCACCGAGTGCGGTGGCGTTCGAGTCTTTCGCACTGCCCCCCACGAGTGGCAGGAATATGCCTGCGTTCCAGAGTTTATACACCCACGGGAAGAACGGCTGCGAACGCGGTTGCGGGTCGCACTCGATCGCGTCGATCTTGCCGAG
>JAYSKW010000537.1:0-1195 GCA_043726085.1 Limnoglobus sp. | reverse complement strand
CATTACGAAAGAGAAGATCGATTTCGTCATGCTCTCCGAGGGACGGTACTTCGGCGATCAGTTTTACATCGGGCACCTCGAAGACCCAAAGAGTGGCCGTCCGATTACGGACCGCGATATGGAACGACGCCTCGCCACGATCGGCGTCGCACCGCAAAACGCACGTCATGCCGATCTTCTCATGCGAATGTACCCATATTATAAGGAAAAAAAGGAACTCACGCCGAAACAGCAAGTCGTGTTCCTGAAGAAAGTGTTCGAGATTTTCCCGCACTGCGAGAAAGCGTGGACCGAACTCGCGGAGGTCGCGAAGGACGGCAAAACCATCGACCCGCCCGATGCGGTCAACCTCGCGAACAAGGCGTTCACGAGTTTCGCGGGTTACCCCGATTTTAGCTGGACGCTGTTCGACCCGATTTTAACGAGCCAAAAGGACAAAACGCAACGCGGTTCGGTCTTCGAGAAAGCCGTGCTGAAGTACGAGTCCCTCGGTCGCCCGGATCTGGCGTGCGAGTGCCGGATCAAGTGGGCAGAGTACATCGAAGACGCGAAGGATTACAAGAAAGCCGCCGAGGGTTTGGCACAGACGATCAGCAAGTTCCCCGGCGAAGGGCGCTACGTGCCAAAGGTACTCGACAAACTCGCGGAAGTGTGTGCGAACTATAAGGATGGCACGAAGAAACTCGCGAAGTTCTATACGGAGTTTCTGCCGCGAGTACCAAAAACGCGCGGCGACGAAGTGACCGATTACGCCGTCAAGGTTCACGAACAAGCCCACGCATTCTTCAAGGCTAACAACATGCCCAAAGAAGCGTCACAAGTCGAGGCGGTGTTAATCCCACTGAAGCGGGCCAAGCCGGGTAAACTGTAGGCGTAACAAATCATATTTATTAATCTTCTCGCCGAACCCGAGACCGATGCGGCCATCGTGTATGAGCATCGGCACGGGGGCACAATGGTAATCGATTACACATCGTCTTTGCCGCGAATCTGGGCCTTCAACATGTGTCGGAGGCGACCTTCAATCTTCTGATGGGCCTTCTCGATTTCCTTCTCGCCGAGCGTGCGATCCGGTGCTTGATACGTCAGTGCGTAGGCGAGCGATTTCGTACCGGCGGGGATGCGGTCGCCAGTGTAGACATCGAACAATGTCGCATCGCTCAGCAGATCGCCGCCACCCGCGAGTAGCTCCGCA
>JAYSKW010000536.1:0-2305 GCA_043726085.1 Limnoglobus sp. | reverse complement strand
TTTTTCGCGATACGTGACTCAGCATCGAACGGTTCCTCAGCCAGTTCGCCGCCCGGCGACCGGGTCTGCGAATTCGTGGAGGAGTTCGACCCAATGCTTCGCACCGGCGGCAACCGAATAGCGTTCTTCGAGTTGCGCACGACCCGCGTGGCCGAGCGTTCGCCGCAGATTCGCATCCGCCAATGCACGGGCCGCCGTCAGCCATTCGTCGGGGGTATTCGCCGTGAAACCGTTCTCGCCGTGCGTTACAAACTCGTTATGCACGCCCACCGGGTTCGCGATTACCGGCAAACCGGCGGCATGATACTGCAACACCTTCAGCCCGCACTTGCCGCGACTCCACGGGTCGTCGGGCATCCAGGCGATGCCGACGTCGGCGGTGGCAATTTCGC
Source organism: Limnoglobus sp. (assembly GCA_043726085.1). Classification (GTDB taxonomy): domain Bacteria; phylum Planctomycetota; class Planctomycetia; order Gemmatales; family Gemmataceae; genus Limnoglobus. Next base: position 1,913 of record JAYSKW010000536.1, on the reverse strand, counting down.
GGGCTTCGGTGGCGGCACACCACGGGATCGGATCGACGGGCAAGTTCGCGAAACCGACGAACCGATCGCAAACGAGCTTCAATCGGCTACCGGGCACGTTCCGACCGATCGATTCCAAGATCGGGCGAATGCGTTCCAGCCCTTGTAACGTGCTCGACGAACCGACCCAAACGAGGTTCAATCCGGGGCTGCGTCGCGGCGTGTGTGTGGCAATCGGGTATTCGGAGGGATCGACGCACGTCGGGATGACCATCACGCGTGTGTGCTTGGAATATCGCGCCGCCTCGGCCGCGAGGAACGAATTGCCGGCAATCACGACTTCGGACGATTGCACCGTGCGGGCGAACCTGCGGATGCGACGGTAACTATGCAAGCCCTTTACGTCGTAAGAATCGCGGTGCCAGACGGCATCGTCGAAGTCGAACACGATCCGCCGGGCATATCGCCGTAGCATCGCGAGTTGGATACGGGGCAGTAGCTTGCGTTGCAGGATGACGACATCGGAACTGCGGATTTCGCGAAATAGCGATACGCGCGAAAATAGCCCGCGTGGTAGCGTTCGGAGTTCGAGTGTATGACCGGAGGCTTCGAGGTGCGCGCGAAACGACTCCAACCGATACCGGCAGCAAACGTGTTCCGGGGATTCGACTAACGCGATGAGTCGCACCCGTCGCCCTCCATGGCAAAAACCGCCGCTCAGCGATCTCTGCGAGACATTCCTCGATCGATCTCCCGCTTCGCCTCGGCGCTCTTTAGCGAGTGCCGTTTATCGTGATCTTGCTTCCCGCGTGCCACGCCGATCTCGATCTTCGCCAGGCCGCCTTTGAAGTACATCCGCAGCGGAATCAGCGTGTAGCCTTTGTCGAATGCTTTCTCTGCGAATTTCCCGATCTCGCGGCGGCGAATGAGTAGTTTCCGCATCCGCTTCGGCACGTGATTCAGGCGGTTCCCGAAGGTATATTCGGGTATCTCGCAGCCCATTAGCCAAAGTTCGTCTTTGACGATCCGCGCGTACGCATCGTCGAGAATCGCATGACCCGCACGCAGACTCTTGACTTCGGTGCCGACGAGGACGAGACCGCACTCGATGGTGTCGGAAATCTCGTATTCGTACGTCGCCCGCCGGTTGCGGCAGATGTTGACAATCCCCTCCGCGTTCGCTTTGTCCGACTTACCTGCCTTCGCCATGATCAACCTGTTTTCGTGTCTCGTGCAGAAACGTACCAAATCGAGCCAACCCCGCGAAGCCCAACTGGAAACCGCCTAGTTGTCCTACGGGTTCCGTTCACTTTAACACGACGAATTCCGTCTCGCCGGTGGGTAACACAACCTGCACCAGCGCCCCTTTGTCTTTCGAGGCTTTTGCGGTCGCTTCGGCGAAATCCTTCGCGCTGCCGATGGCGATCTTGTCCACTTTCACGATTAACACGCCACGCATCAGGCCCGCCATCGCGGCGGGGCCGTTGCGATCCACACTGGTAACGAGTGCGCCACGCGATTCCTTCGGAAAGCCGAGTTGGGCGGCCAATTCCGGCGTCAGATCGGTCACGGTCGTTCCGGCGACTTCGATTCCGGCGCGATTTCCACGTGGCACAACGGGTGTCGGTTTTGGCTCGGCGGCACCGTATTCCTGCGGTTGTTCCTCGATTGTTACCTGTTGGGCGAACGTCTTGCCATCGCGAACATAGATCACCTCGATGGGCTTGTTTAATGGCAGTTTCGCCACGATTCGCGGTAACGCTTCGCTTTCCTTCACCGCCATACCACCGATGCTGGTTATGGCGTCGCCCGCTTTCAGCCCGGCCTTCGCGGCCGGGGTTTTGTCGTAAACCTTCGTGATGAGCACGCCACCGCCTGCGGGTACGCTCAGTCGTTTGGCCAAATCGGCGTCGATGTCGCGGATGCTGGTTCCG
>JAYSKW010000535.1:0-8260 GCA_043726085.1 Limnoglobus sp. | reverse complement strand
CTCGATAGTACGCTCGTCGTGATGATGGGCGAAATGGGCCGCACGCCGAAGGTGAACGAGCAAGCGGGGCGCGATCACTGGTCGGCGGCGCAGAGCGTGTTGTTCGCGGGTGGCGGCATCAAGCCCGGCAAAGTCATCGGCGCAACGACCAAGACCGCCACCGAACCGGTTGCCGACCCCGTCAGCGTCGAAGACATCTTGCGAACGCTGTTCCATCAAATGGGCATCGACAGCAGCAAAATGTACAACACGCCGCTCGGCCGACCGGTACCGATCGTCAGCGGCGGGAGGGTGATCCGAGACTTGGTCGGGTGATAAGAATTTCAGAATTTTTACCACAGAGTCACAGAGATCATACAGAGAAGAAAGAAGAAATTATGTATCAGAAGCACTTGAAGAAAATGATACTGTATTCTCCTCTTTATTTTTTATCTCTGTGTACTCTGTGTCCTCTGTGGTTCATTCTTCTTATCTCATCTCCCGTGTATGCGCAGAAGCCGAAACAGACGGCGGAGCTGAAAGCCCCGGAGCCGGGGTACGTTTTCCCTTCGGGTGGAAAAGCGGGCACGACGGTCGATGTGCAACTCGGCGGGTACGACTGGACGCCGGACGTGCAATTGTTCGTGCTCGATCCGCGTGTGAAACTGGAACTGACTGGCGAGCAAGGTCCGGTGCTGGTGCCGCCGCCGCCGTTCTGGTTCGGGGCGAAGAGCACGAGTACCGCGCCGCTACTGCCACGCGAGCGCGCGGCCCGGTTCACGCTCCCCGCCGACTTGCCGACCGGTCCGATTCGCTGGGCGGTGGCCAGCGCGAGTGGGGCCGGAGCCAAGACGGGACTCTTCTGGGTCGGCACCGAACCCGAGGTCAACGAACTGCCGACAACGAAGGTTTTACAAAAATTGCCACCGCTGCCGGTGACGGTCAACGGGCGGTTGTCGCGTGTCGAGGAAGTCGATGCGTACCGGTTCGCGGTGGCCAAAGATGGCCCCGTGACGTGCGACCTGTTCGCCCGCCGGCTCGGCGTGAATATCCATGCGGCACTCAGTATTCGCGATGCGAAGGGGCAGGTGATCGCCGACGCCGTCGACACCGACGGGCACGATCTTGCGGTCACATTTTGGGCAACCGCGAACACTGAGTACACGGTGTATTTGCACGATTTCGATTTCCGCGGGGATCGCTCATCGGTCTACCGGCTGGCACTCACGGCTGGCCCGCGCGTGGTCGCAACGATCCCCGCCGTCGGCAAGCGAGGCGAGACGCGCGACGTCGAATTCGTCGGTTACGGGCTAACCACGGGGAAGCCGAAACTCGAATCGCTGACGCGCAAAATCACGTTCCCCGCCGACGCGAAAAAGCCCGCATTCGCATACAAGCTCGACACGCCGTTCGGCACCGCACCCGCGTTCGATATTCCGCTGAGTGACACCCCGGAGTCAGTTGCGACCGCCGCGCCGGTGCAGGTGCTCGCGCTGCCGGCCGCGATCACCGGCGTGATGCAGCAATCGAGTGTGCGGTTCCAGTGTACGGGCAAAAAGGGCGACGTCTGGAACGTGGCGGCCGAGGCACGGCGGTTCGGCTCACCGCTCGATTTGTCGCTCGCGATTCTCGATGCCACCGGCAAGGAACTTCTGAAGAACGACGACTTGCCCGGCACCACCGATGCGGGCTTAACGATCACGTTGCCCGCCGATGGTGCGTTCGCGATCGTCGTCGCAGACTTGTCCGGAAAGGCTGGAAATCGTGCCGCAATCTATCGATTGACCGCGACGAAAGCGGCCAGCGACTTCACCCTGTCTACGGTCTCGCGGCTGAACGTCCCGCTCGGTGGCACCGCCGAACTCACGGTCAAAGTCGACCGCAAAGGGGGCATGAAATCGCCGGTTTCCATCTCGCTCGCCGGGTTGCCCGAAGGCGTGACGGCGCTCGCGAACCTGGTGATTCCCGCCGACAAACCCGAATTGAAACTCGTGCTCGCGGGTGCCGAAACCGCCGCCGCCAACGCAGCGTTCATCACCGTAAGTGGCAGCGCCGATGGCATCACGAAACTCGCGAGCGCACCGATCCCGATCAACCTTGCGGCCCGCACCGTTGAGGAACAAACGTCTTCCATCCTGTTGGCAACGACGCTCGCGCCGCGGTTGAAATTAGTCGCGGTCGAAGCCGATGGCGGGCGGAAAGTGCATCGCGGCAGCACGCACCCGGCCGAGGTGACACTCGAACGAATCAACGGCTTTCAGGGCGAAGTCAGCTTGCAAATGTCGGCAGCGCAGTCGTACCAACGGCAGGGAATCACCGGCCCGGAGATGACCGTCGCCGCCAATATCGACCGTGCATTTTACCCGTGCTTCATGCCCGAGTGGCTCGAAACCACACGCACATCGCGCATGGAATTAATCGGCGTCGTGAAGGTGCCCGATGCGAAGGGGAAGCTGCGTTACCTGGCGACGCCGATGATGGGCCGCATCACGATGTCGATCGAAGGTTCGATCTTGAAAGTCGCGACGGTAATTAAGGAATTGAAGATCAAACCGGGCGAAACGATCGCGATTCCCGTCTCGGTATTGCGGTCGGCGAAGCTCGCCGTGCCGGTGCAGTTGGAACTAAAACTGCCCGAAGAACTCGCCGGAATGGTAACCGCAGAACCGGCGACGATTGCCGTGGGACAAAGTGCGGCGACGTTCAACATCACTTGCGCGAAGGGCGCGAAACTCGAAGGCGAATGGCTCGTCACGATTCGTGGTACCGCATTGCAGGACGGTAAATACGCGGTCGTTTCGGAAGCGACGGTGAGCGTGCAGATCATCGCAAAGTGACGCACGATCGAGACTAAAACAACTCGGTTAGCGGTCGACCGTCTTCCATCAGATGGAACGGGCGACCTTCGCGATCGACGGCGTGCAAGTCGTCGATGCCCATCGCGTGATAGATGGTGCGGGCGATATGCTCCGGGGCGACGGGGTTCTGGTCGGGGTATTCCGCCCGCTTGTCGCTCGTCCCGAAGACCTGCCCGCCCCGGATGCCGCCGCCCGCGAGCAACACCGACTGGCACGCCGTCCAGTGATCGCGACCGGCACCGTATCCACCGCTCGAACGCGGGTCGCCGACCTTCGGCTTCCGCCCCATCTCGCTCGTCACGACGACGAGGGTACTGTCAAGCAATCCGCGTTGATGCAGGTCGTCTAATAGTGCCGCATACGGGCGGTCGAATTCGGGTAACAAGCGATCCTTCAAGCAGTTGAAATTGTTCCCGTGCGTGTCCCACCCGCCGCCACTTTTGCAGAGTTTGTCGACTTCTTTGTCGCCCTTCCAAAACACCGTCACGAACGGCACGCCCGCTTCGACGAGTCGACGAGCCATCAACATCGTCATCGAGTTGATGCCCTTACCGTAGCGTTCGCGGACTTTTTCGGGTTCGGCACGCAAGTCGAACGCGGACTTCGTCTGCCGCGAAGCAAGCAACGTGAACGCCTTCCGCTGATGGACTGTGTAATCGCGATTCGCCGCCGAGTCTTCGCCGAGTCGTTGCGTCGCGTCGATCGTACGAAGTAACGTGCGCCGGTCTTGCAATCGTTCCGCCGAAATATCGCCGCTCAGAGACAAAGCGGGCACGGCAAAGTCTAGCGGTTTCTCCCGCGAGCCATCGACGAACACGGGGTCGAATTCGATGCCCAACCGAGCCGCAAACTGGCCGGGGCGGGTGTATTCGGGGGCATCTTCCTTCTGAGGCAACGTGATGGTCGAAGGCAAATGCGGGAGCGACGGCCGCTTCGATGCGACGACCGACCCCATCGCGGGCCAGTCGGTTGCGTACGGCGTGCGCGCATTGAGCAACTGGTGGAACGTCCGATCTGGGGCGTGCCCCGTCAGGTTGTAGTAATATCCCGCATGGTGGTCGCCCGTGCCGCGACGGTGATCGCCCAACGAGCGAACGATCGCGAGGTGGTGGGCTTGTTTCGCCAGATACGGCAGATGCTCGCAAAGTGAAATACCGGGTGCCGACGTCGAAATCGGTTGGAATGTACCGCGATATTCGACCGGTGCCTCGGGCTTCATGTCCCACGTGTCGATGTGCGACGCACCGCCGCTGAGCCAGATGAGGATGGTCGATTTCGCGGGCTTGCGTCGTGCCGGTGCAGAAGTCTCCGGTGCCGACGCATTCCCGCGGTTCATCCCGAAGTAACTCATCCCGCCCGCAAGTAGAAAGGCGCGTCGATCGTGGGGGAGATTGGATTTCATCGCGAAACCTGCTCGCAAGGATTCGGCAAATCGGACTGTTCTGGCAGGTCTTCGATACTCTCATGCCTCCGGTGTGCCGTCAAGCGAATTTTTGTAACCGTTCACGGGGCCGATTGCATTTTCAACGTTCCAGACGCCGTAGGTCGTGGCCGAAGAGGCTATGCGATGAGGCCCGACAGAGTATCCGCGACAAAAACGCGGAAGGTTTGGAATCGTCGCGTGAATGCACTGTCGGGCCTCTCAAAGCTTCGACCCGACCTACAATACCAGTGGGTTCAAAGCAAGAAGGAATACCCCGTGAACGGTTACGAATTTTTTAACACTCACTTTTTTTCCTCCGCACGGATTTTATCCAGGATCTCATTGATCTCTTTGTAGCGTCGATCGTGATCGACTTTGGCGTCTGGCACCTTTACACTCACTTTTACTTCTTTCCCGTCGAGTATATCCTTAATGGTCGTTCGTAGCTTTTCTGTGGAACCGAAGTAACAGGCCGACATGGTAGGCTCTGCACGGATGAGGATCCAACATTTGCTATCATTGTTGTAATCGACCGAGTAACAGTAGTCGTCGATGAAGACATACCCAATCCCGTGCGTTTTCGCCTCAATCGAGAACATCACAGCCGTTTTCCCCTTGGTGAGCCATTCGAGAATCGGCTTCGTTCCTTCCGCATCGGTGCGTAAAACATGCTTGAACGTCGGGATTGCAACGAGCTGTTTCTGAAGCGACTCCGCATTCTCAAACACGACCACGCCTTTATCTTTATCGAACTTTTCGACTTTCAAAACGCGAATGTGGTGCGATTCCTTACACATTTTTTGAAGTGTCATCGGTGGGAAATGGATGTAGGCGACCGCAACCGACGCCATCGTTGTTACGATTATACCGACATACATTGTCCATATTGCGAATCGGCGAAGCATGGAATCCTCCTGTAATGTATTCGACACCACCGGAGTGAATCCGGTGGCTCGTTTCGCAAGGCTTACTTTTCCAATACGTTTCTGCGGTGCTTGTGGATGAATTGCTCGATCTCGCCGGCCGAACGCACGTCGTCGATGTGCTTCGAGATCTCCAGGTTTTTCAGTGTGATCGCGTCGCTCAGCCAGACGTGGACCGCGACCATGTACCCCGGTTCTTTCTCGGTTTGTCGCGGGTCGTTCGGCGTCCCCCAACCGCGTCGGTAGATGTCGATGTTCCAGTCGTACGGCGTCTTTTGATCGCCACCGAGCGCGCCGGTCTCTGGCTTGGACCCGGTGTGGATCACCACCGTCAACGCGATATCGGGCAGTTTGCCGTACGCGGCCAGAAACGCATTGAGCGAGGCGACATCGCCACGGTAGTAAAAGAAGTCGTTCGTGTTAACCCAGTAACCGCAAACGCGGTCGGCGGAATTGATCAGGTCGGGCAAGCCACCGGGCCAGTCCTTCTTGTAGTCGCGTGCGATTTTCCCAGCCGGGTGTAAACCTCCCAAAGCGAACACCTCCGTTGCAGCGATGCCACACAGCATCGCGGACAAGGCAAATAGCAGAATGCGACGCATGATCTCACCATTGGGAACGTGGAAAGGAATGTCCACAATCAGAGACGTCAGCCCGCTATGCCGCGCACGCAGAAAAGTCGCGATCCTCCCACCGGGACAAGCCCGATGGCTCGTAATGGACTCGAATGGACTGATTTTGCCCGATTTCTCTTACGCGGTCGTTGGAGGTCGTGGTACTCTGGGATACGCTTTTACCCGATTTCAAGGATGTCGCCCATGCGTCGCTCGCTTGCTGTTGTTTTGTTGTTTACGGCGCTGCCGGCGTTCGCCGCCGAGCCGATCCTCGCCTTCAAGAATGCCACGATCCACACCGGTATCGGCGAGCCGATTCTGGCCGGTACGCTGATCGTGCAGGATGGCAAAATCCTCGCCATTGGGAAGGATGTCGCGATCCCGGCAGGGGCCACGACGACGGACCTCAAAGGGGCGGTGATTATTCCCGGCCTCGTCGATACGCACTCGCACATCGGCATCTACCCGAAGCCGGCGATTGCGGCCCACCAAGACGGCAACGAGATGAGCGGCCCCGTGCAATCCGGCGTGCGTGCGCTCGATTCCATCGACCCGAACGACCCCGGTATCCGCATGGCCGTCGCGGGTGGCATTACCACCGCGAACATCATGCCAGGTAGCGGAAACGTCATCGGCGGGCAGACGCTTTACGTGAAACTCCACGGCAATAGCGTCGAACAGATGCGCATCCTCGGGAAACTCACCGATGGTACCGAAGTGCTCGGCGGGTTGAAGATGGCGAACGGTGAAAACCCCAAGGGCTACGGCAAACGCGGGCAGGCCCCGTTCACGCGGATGAAGGTCGCCGCACTGCAACGCGAGCAATTCCTAAAGGCGAAAGAGTACCTCGCGAAGCTGGGCACCGACAAGAAACCCGATCGCGATCTGTCGCTCGAACCGCTCGTCGAAGTGCTTCAAAAGAAGCGCACCGTTCACTTCCACTGCCACCGTGCCGACGACCTGATGACGGCACTACGAATCGCCGAGGAGTTCGGGTTCGAGATCGTTTTGCAACACGGCACCGAAGGCTATCGCATCGCGGACATTCTGGCGAAGAAGCTGATTCCCGTGTCGCTGACGCTCGTTGAAAGCCCTGGCGGTAAAGCCGAAGTGATGGGGTTGCTCGAAGAGACCGCCGCGATTTTGGACAAAGCCGGGGTGCCCGTTTGCATTAACACCGACGACTTCATCACCGAATCGCGGTTCTACCTGAAGACCGGTGCGATTGCGGTTCGCGGTGGCATGTCCGAGGCCGCCGCACTGCGTGCGCTGACGACGACACCCGCGAAAGTGCTGCACCTCGACCACCGCGTCGGCAGCCTCGAGAAAGGCAAAGACGCCGACTTCGTCGTCCTCACCGGCTCGCCGTTTTCGGTGTACACGAAGGTGCAACAAACCTGGATCGACGGCGTGAAACGCTTCGACGCCAGCGATGCCAAGGATCGCAGTTACCGCGATGGCGGGCTGTGGTTGTCGAACCGCGACCAAGTGCCGACGCTGCCGGAAGTCGTGGCACCGAAGCCCGCGATCGTGCCAGAAGTACGCAAAAAGACCGACCTGGGCAGCGCGAAAACCTTCGTGATCTCGGCGGGTCGCATTCATACGGGCACCGGGCCGCCGCTTGAAAACAGCATCATCGTCGTCGAAAATGGCTTGATTAAGACCATCGGGCCGCGTGCGAGTACCGGCGTACCCGCCAACGCACCGATCCTGACGGCGCGCGAACTGTCGCCCGGCCTGATCGATCCGCACACCGTTGCGGGCCTCAGTGGCGCGTGGAACATCCCTGCCGATCAAGACCAAGACGAAACCAGCGACCCGAACCAAGCCGATTTGCGCGTCCTCGATGGCTTCAACCCCACCGAGCCGCTGATGGAGTTTCTGCGTGCGAATGGCATCTCGATCATCCATGCGACACCGGGCCGCGCGGCAGTGATTGCGGGCCAGTCGGGCGTGTTCCGCACCGATGCCCGCACCGTGGAATCGGCCGCACTCAAGCCCGTGGCGGGCATCCTCGTCAACCTCGGTGAGACGCCGAAAGAAGTGTTCAAGGACAAAGGCCCGAAGACCCGCATGGGCGTGGCCGCGCTCGTCCGCAAGGCGTTCGCCGAAGCGCAGAGTTACAAGCTGAAAAAGGACGCCACGAGCGCGGTGACGCCGAAGCACGAAGCGCTACTGCCCGCACTCGCTGGCACCGTGCCGGTGTACTTTGCGGCACACCGTGCGGACGATATTCTCACCGCGCTCCGTATCAGCGATGAGTTCAAATTGAAGCCGATTCTGGTGCTCGCGACCGACGGTTACCTCGTGGCCGACGAGTTGGCGAAACGCAAAGTGCCGGTGATCGTTCACCCGACGATGCAGCGGCCCGGTGGCAGTATGGAGACGCGGAATTCGTTCCTGGGGAACGCGGCCGCACTGCAAGCCAAGGGCGTGTCGGTGACGATTTGCACGAGCTACGAA
>JAYSKW010000534.1:0-1448 GCA_043726085.1 Limnoglobus sp. | reverse complement strand
TGAAACCCGACCGCGTGACGGTGATCCGCAATTCCGCACGTGTGGACGCATTCACCGAGAAAAACCCCGAAGGCCAGCGCGAACTCCAAGCGATGTTCGCGGACAATCCTGCGTCTCGTCTCGTGATTTCCGCGGGCCGGTTGTCGCCGGAAAAGGGGTTCGACGTTCTCGTTCGGGCCGCATGCAAAGTTCTCGAAACGGAACCGTACGTCGGCTTCGTGCATTTCGGCGAAGGCAACGAACTGCCGAAGATCGAGGCGTTGATCCGCGAATTCGGCATCGAGAAACGGTTCGTTCTCGCTGGTTTCCGAGCGAATATCGACAAATATCTGCCGTGGGCCGATCTCGTCGTGTTGCCGTCGCATACCGAGGGATTGCCTAACGTGGCACTGGAAGCGAGCGCAGCCGGCGTCGCTGTTGTCGCGACGCGAGTCGGCGGAACGCCCGAGGTGATCGCCGACGGCGAAACGGGATTGCTCGTTCCGCCGGGGCAACCCGACACGATGGCCGACGCGATCCTTCAGTTGCTTCAGGACGATTCGACGCGAGCGCAGTTCGGCGAAGCAGGACGACGACGTATGAACGCGCGATTCACATTTGCATCGCAGGCAGCGGAGTACGTGCGGTTGTTTGAACAATTCGCGATTGCGAATCGCAGAGCGGGCTAACCGATGCCACCGCTTCGCGTCTGTTTCGCCATCGACAATCTCAGCCGGGCGGGTACCGAATCGCAAATGCTTGCGCTCATCAAGCATCTCGACCGTTCGCAGGTCGAGCCATCGCTCGTTCTGCTCGATGGCACAGGCGACGAATCGCGTTCGCTCGAACCGGCGGACTGCCAAATTACCCGTCTCGGCGTGCGGAAACTATTTCACCCAAAAGCCGCGCGGGCCGCGTGGCGGTTGCGGCAAATCTGGCACGATGTGCGACCCGATATTCTGCAAGCCTACTTTCTCGATGCCTCATATTTCACGGTGCCAATTGCACGCAGTTGCGGCATCGGCGCGATCGTGCGGGTCCGCAACAACCTCGGTTACTGGCTCACCCGAAAGCACCGCATCCTCAACCGAATCATTCGTCCGATGGTGACGGTTTCGCTGACGAATTCCGAGTCTGGGAAGCAGGCGCTCATCGAAGCAGATCGGTTACACGAAAGTCGCATTCGCGTCATCGAAAATGGCGTCGATCTCGAACGCCACGCCGCACTGCCTGAACCGTTTCAGCGTCCAGAAATTGTCGTTGGCTGCGTGGCGAATCTGCGTGCGGTGAAGAACATCGACGGGTTAATGCGGGCGGCGAAATTCGTCTGCGAGCGTTACCCCCACGTGCGATTCCGCGTGGCGGGCGATGGCGAAAAACGTGCGGATTTGCTGGAATTACAAGCCTCTCTGCGTCTCGGCGACCGATTCGAGTTGACGGGTGCGACGTCCGATGTGCCGGGCTTCCTG
>JAYSKW010000533.1:0-10275 GCA_043726085.1 Limnoglobus sp. | reverse complement strand
CGTCGCGTCTCGAAGACTCGCCACGACTGGTTTTTAAGGGTATTTGCCCCCGCGCAGGCTAAAGACCTGCGGCTACCAGAGAATGAAGAACGAAGGACGTACCTTCTACCTAAAACCAATTCGCTCATCAGTTCTTCGGTTTGTCGGCGGGCGGAGGTGTTTCGCCTTCTTTCGCGGGCGGTGTCATCGCTTCCTTGGCCATCGGCATCGGTATTGGTATTGTGAAAGCCTGGATTTTCTTTGCGAGTTGGTTCGGTGCGGTCGTGATCAACGAGTAGACGACCGCCAGTTTCGCTTTAATCTCCGGTGCCGGTTCCGCTGCCAATTGAACGAGAACCTGTTGAATGATTGGCTCGGATGTCAACTTGCTGTAGGTCTGCACGTGTTGGATCGCGGCTTCGGCGGCTTTCACTCGCAGGTTTGCGGGGCGAGTCGCGTTGGCGGCCACTTTCACGAGTTCTTGCTGTGCGGTGGCAGACGGTATTCGTGCCAAAGACTCTGCGGCGGCCTCGGCAAGCTCGTCGTTCGCCAGTGACTGCACGAAGGCGGCTTCAACGGTTTTGATCTCGTAGCCGGGTCGTTCGCCCACCGCCAACTTCCGCAGCCAATCCATCGCCAGTTTCGCGGCGGCTTTCTTCTCGGCGGGGTCGCGTGGCATCTGAGTCGGGTCTGCGAACAGCACTTTCAAGTCGTTTTCGAGGGCGTAGCTCGAGTACGGCTCGTCGATTAACGCGACGCCTGCGTAGGGCTTTACTTGCTTGGCAATTTTCGCACGGGCGAACGGTTCCAGGCTCGACGTGCGTGCGATCTCCAGTTCGGTGGGATTTAACTTCATGCGGATCGCATCGAATTTCTTCGACAATTCCGGCGTCAAAGCCGTTTCGAGTTGCTCGATGAGCTTGTTCAACGATTCGAGTGGCACTTTCATTGCACTCGGGTCGATGTCGACCTGATTGCGAATCAGTTGCGTGTAGTTCGCAAGATTCTGAATCGTCGACGGTGCGGATTCAAACGTCGGATCGTACTCGGCTACGATTGCCGCCAGTGTCAACTGCGGTAGGCGCAAATCGAGCCGCGAACGCAGTTGTGCGTTGATGACGATATTGGCAGCATCGGTGATTCGCTTCGTGCGTGCGAGCCGACCTTCGTAGATTTGGCGGAAGATCTTCTCGCGGTCTTCGGTATTAATTTTGCGATCGCGGTCGGTGTCTTCCTTCGGCTTCCGACGGTCGAGAATCAGCGGTGCCGGAACGGCGATGTCGATGCTTTCGGTTGCGGCAATCAACGCCGCGAGCCGAAGTAACAGCGGTTCGAGGCCGACGGGCTTGGGGTTATCCGCCGACGCGACGACGGCCACAGGACGGCGTGCAATCTGTTGCGATGCCGATATGAATGCCAGTAGATCGTTCAGTTGCGGTTCGACGACGTGTTGATCGACGACCAGCAGATCGAAATTCGACGACTGCCCCACTCGCTTCATCAGTTCGCGGCCTGTAGTCGTGATTTCGGTGTCGTAACCGAGGCCACGGAGTAAGCTCGCGATTCGGTCGCCACGCAGCGTGTTCGAGTCGACGATAATCGCTTTGCCTTTGCTGGTCGAATTCGCACCCGCATCTTGGCCGCCAATCGTACGGCGAAGCACATCGACGATGGCCGCATTCGCACCGTGATTCGTTCCGGCAGGCATTCGCAGAAGCGCCACGGCGGCTGCGAGTTGCACACGCGGATCGGGGTAGCTCATGGCCCGCACGAGCACGGCGGGTCGGTTGGTACCCGACTTCAATTGCTGTGTGGCGGCGAGTTTCTCCGAACGATCACCGAGGGCTTGGATCGTGCCAAATGCGAGTGCCGTTCGGTTCTCGAGAAGTGCATTTTCGAGGATGTTAATCAGCGCGTTCGATGGTGCGGAAGCGAGCAGTGCATAGACTTCGGGTTCGGCTTTCGCAAGGTCGGCAAACTTCGCACGTTCGACGGCGCGTTCGGTGGCAATGCACAAGAAACGCTCTTGAGCGAGGTCGTCCGTCGGGTTTCGCTCGATGGCCCAGCGTAGGTACTTCAGACCGTAGCGCTCCTCGGCTTCGCGAAGAGCGACTTCGGACGTAGTCAACGTCTTCGCTTTCGCGTCGTAAGACCATAACTTGACGCGATTTTTGACCGTATCGAGGCCTGCAAACTGAGACTTGTGTGCGTAAAGCGGTTCCGACAACTTGACGAGTTCCGCAACCGGTTGGCGACGCTCGTAATTATCGCCCGTGAGGGCACGTAACAGGCTAATCGCGTTGTCGCGACGCAGTGTGGCGGCATCGCCGGGCGTCGAGGCGAGGTACCACAATAGCGGCATGATGTTCGTGTCGGTTTTGCCGATCAAGCTGATGATGTCCGACCGTTTGGCGATCGCTTGCAACATGCTGCTCTGAATGTCGTCGGGTGCCGACTCGGTTGCGATCAACAAGCCGGGAATCGCGTCCGAGCCGAGTTGCGCGATCGCACGCATCGCACCCGCACGAAATGCAGGATCGTTTTCCGTACGGATGTTGTCGACCAGATACGGCACGACGGCATCGCCGCTACGCTTCAGTTCGACGATGGCGAAGTCGCGTTCTTCATTTGTGGCACCGAGATTGAGCACGAACTTCGCGATCCGTTTCGGGTCGCGCAACAGCTTTTCGTTCGCGATCATCGACGCCTGAATGATGCCTTCTAGCGTCGTCGCTTTGAACTCGGCATCCCGCTTGGCATCGGGGAACCAACGGGGGACGTTCCGCAGACCCTGGAAGGTCGTCGGACCGTATTTCGTCTCCAGCGACAGGTAATCTTGATCGGTCGGCTTGAGGGCGAAGAATTCTTTGAGGAGTTCCGCAGCGAGTTCTTGATTGCCGCTGCGCAAGATATCGCGCGATTCGCGGAAGACCTCGGCGGGTTTCTTCGTTGGAGCAGCATCTTGTGCGACAACGAAAGTTGCCTGCACGAAGCACAACAGTACGAACGGAGCGAGAAGTCTCACCGGGTGTTCCTCCAGAGGGCACCGTCGTTTGCTGGTCTTCCAAGTCAATTCGCAAACGGTCCGGCGGTTGCGTGCGCGCCCGGACACCTAGTTCCCATTGTGCGCGTCGCACTCAGGTTAAGCAATCCTCTTCGCACGCCACTAAATCGCGAAATGTCTCGCGACGACGGATCAGGCGGTGAGTGCGGCCTGTAACGAGGACTTCCGCCGCCCGAACCCGCGCATTGTAGTTCGACGACATCGACATTCCGTACGCGCCAGCGCTGAACACCGCGAGCAGATCGCCCCGTTTCATCTCGGGCAGGTTCCGCGCTTTCGCCAGATAGTCGCCCGATTCGCACACGGGGCCGACGACATCTTGCAGCTTCGTTCCGGCGATTTCGGCTTCAAAATCGTCGGGCCGTTCGGGCACGGTCGCATCCGGGTGTACGGGCCAGATCCGGTGGAACGAGTCGTATAGCGTCGGGCGGATCAAGTCGTTCATCGCCGCATCTTGAATGACGTAATGCTTGCCGCCCGTTTCTTTTGTGAAAATCACGCGGCTAACGAGTAACCCGGCATTCCCGACGATGAAGCGTCCGGGTTCGAGCACCAGTCGACAACCGGTTTCTTCGACGACGGGTAAAATCGCTTCGGCGAACGCCGTCGCGGGCAGAGCTTCTTGCTTGCGGTAATGGATGCCGAAGCCGCCGCCCATGTTGAGGTACTTGATCGCGTGGCCCTGTTTCCGCAGGGCATTAATCAGTTGCACCGCCTTCTCGCCACCTTTGCGGTACGGTTCGGCCGATAAAATCGGCGAGCCGAGGTGCATGTGCAACCCGACGATGCCGATGTTCGGATTGCCGACGACGCGCTCGGCGACTTCGAGGATTGTGTCGATATCTAAGCCGAATTTGACGCCTTTGACGCTCGTATCGGTTTTCGCGTGCGTTTTCGGCGGCAGGTCCGGATTCACCCGCAGTGCCACCGGAGCGACTTTGCCCAGCGACTTCGCCACCGCACCCAGTGCATGCAGTTCGGCTTCGCTTTCGACGTTGAACAGGAAGACATCATTTTCGAGTGCGTACTTCATCTCCGCATCGGTTTTGCCAACGCCCGCGAACACGATTTTCGAGCCGGTCGAACCCGCGTGGAGGGCCTTGTACAGTTCGCCACCCGATGTGACATCAAACCCGCTGCCGTGCTTCGTCATCAGGCTGCAAATGCTCAGGTTGCCGTTGGTTTTGACGCTATAGCAAATGATCGGGTTCGCCGATGCGAACGCATTCTGGATCTGCGTCAGGTGGTGAACGAGCGTCGCTTCGCTGTAAACGTAGAGCGGCGTGCCGTACGTCTCGGCCAGTTCTTGAACGGGCACGTCTTCGCAGAATAGTTCTCGGTTGCGGTAAGCAAAATGATCCATATCAGGCGAGTCTCGCATTTAGCTCGGTAACGGTATCCCGTCATCTTACAGTGTCGCAGCCGCATCGGTTCGGTATCTGGCGAATGTTTTAAGGGCATGGTTCAAAAAGCGGTGATTTTGGGTAGCAGGTGCGCCCATCGTACTTTCTTCTCTGGTAGCCGCAGGACTTTAGCCTGCGCGGGGGAAAATACCCTTAAAAACCAGTCGTGGCGAGTCTTCGAGACGCGACGCTACAAGCCACACGGGCGATGGGTGCGGCCCCTCCCAGGGTTCCACCCTGGGCTACGTGGGCGATCCTTTCAGGACCGAAGAACTGGCACCGACCCAGAAGGTTTTAAAGACCTGCGGCTACCAGAACTGGCAAATTGCGGACACTGCTACTCAGGTTTCAACCATCCCGTGTAGGACTTCTCCACGCTAAAAATCCCAGGCGGTTCGCATCCCGAAGCCGTGGAGGAGGCCGTTGGCGGGGCTGCCGTTGACGTAGCGGTCCGTGAGGATGTAGTTCGACTGAATCTTCGCGTTCGGCGTCAGGAACCAGTTCAGGCCGAGCGCCAATTCGTGCGTGACGCCGCCCTGAATCCCCTTGTCCGTCAGGTCCAGATACGAATAGCGTGCGGCCAGTTGCCACGCGCCCGTGCCGCGTTTCTCGCCGGTCCAACTCAGCGGATGCCTCGGCGTGACGCGGGTGAACGCCATGCGTTCGTGATCGTAGCTGCGATGCTCGCCCGTTAGGAAATAATGCATCTCGACGTAGCCACCGTGGTAGAACGTGTTGCCGTACGGCACCCGCGTCGTACCCACGGGCAGCGCGGTTTGCGACAGAAACGACATCGCGTATTCGGTCTGAAACGAGAACGCCCCGAACACGCCCGCCATCTCGGGCACGAGCGTATTCTGTCGACTACCGAAGATGTTGCCCGTGTCCGAAATGAGATTCGCGAGCGCACCCGGCGCACTTCTTACACCGAACCGCGTCCGGTAGCGAGTCTGATCGTCGTCGAGATCGCGATGGTTCGCCCCGACGCCGACGTGCAACAGTTTCTCGCCTTCGTTCTCGTAAATCGGCAACACGACCAACCGCCCCGTCACGTCGGTTTCGTTGCGACCGATGTTGTAACCGAAGACGTTCCGCGTGTTCTTGAACAACCCGATCGAGTAGTAGCCGCGCTTGTCCGCCAGGAAGTTCTGGAACGTCGTCGCTCCCATCGAGAAGCCGTTGTTGCCGTTCTCGGTGAAGGCATCGAAGATCGGCGAGCGTTCGAGGAAGTTCAGGTATTTGCTACTCGTCGTATGCTCGAACGAGATCGGCTGCTTCTGATTGCCGATGCGGATATTCCCGAGGTATGGCACCTCGCGGAACGTCAGGTTCAACTCGGTTGGCACCGAGACGTTGATCGCGCGTAACGGGCTGTTGTTGACCACGAAGGAGTTGACGAAGTCGTATTCGACTTTGAATTCGATCGTCTTGTTGTAAGCGCCATCCACGCCGAGCCGCGAGCGCCGAATCGCAACGCCATCCTCGAACGGCGTGACGCCGGGCAGGTTCTGGCGAACGCTCGACGGAGCCGCGTACGACACCATGTCGAACTGAAACCGACCGACCGGCTGAAACGTAAACAGCCCGTCTTCGCTCGTGAAGATCGGCCCGTTCTTCCACTTGCCCTTCAGGCTCAGCGGATCGGGCTTCTTTTCCTTGTCTTTCTCTTTGTCTTCGAGCCGATACTCGGCCACCGGCACAATGGTGTCGATGGGTGGCAACGGTTCTTGCGAACGCGCCACGGAAAGCCACGCGAATATCGCGAGCGAACAAATGCCGTACTTCACTGCCAGCCCCCCAAGAATGGTGGCGGGCAATAGTCGGGGTTACGGCAGAAGTCTAGGCCAGTCGCAACGCGAAGGCTCAGTTCCTGGGGCAACGAGTGACGAAACGGAATTGACAATTCGGAATGAATCGCTGCTTTGAAACATTTGAAGATGGCCATCGCCATCGGCGCGCCGAAGTGGATTGAGAGTGCCAGTCACAAGAGCGG
This sequence comes from Limnoglobus sp., assembly GCA_043726085.1. Taxonomy (GTDB): domain Bacteria; phylum Planctomycetota; class Planctomycetia; order Gemmatales; family Gemmataceae; genus Limnoglobus. The sequence continues at coordinate 3,836 of JAYSKW010000533.1, read as the reverse complement.
GTTACCGCTCACCGACTGGGGAAGTTTCTGGGGCGACGTCTGCGAATCCACCACCGGGCAACTCATCGCGTTAGGGTCGTGCGGCGGATCTCCTCCCCGCGTACCTCCCACTGCCGCTCCGATTCCTGGTCTATACTCCACGCGGCAGAGAGCGATACCTTTTCAAATGCGATAACGTATCAATTCTCTTCTGATTCTGGTAGCCGCAGGTCTTTAGCCTGCGCGGGGGCAGATACCCTTAAAAACCAGTCGTGGCGAGTCTTCGAGACACGACGCAAGAAGCACAATGCCTATGGGTGCGGCCCCTCCCATGGTACCACCATGGGCTACGTGAGCGATCCTTTCAGGACCGAAGAACAGAACCCGACCCGGAAGGGGTCGCTCTCTCAGCCCATGGTGGAACCATGGGACGGGGGCAAATACCCACAAAAACCAGTCGTGGCGAGTCTTCGAGACGCGACGCGACAAGCACAAAACGTTCATTCCGGGCGTACGAACCGTCGTGTTTCGAAGACTCACCACGACCCTCAGTCGTTGATGGTGGAAGTAACGCAGGCTAAAGACCTGCGGCTACCATAAAAGAGGTTTTCGCCTTTACACGAAGTATCCGTTTCATCCGCGTGAAGTATAGCTTGGACTCCACTCGCCGGACCTGAAGGATCGCCGGAGTCGCTAGACCGGTGATACCCGCCAGTAAAAGTGCGAACAGCACCTAGGTGACGTAATGGTGCCGGCTCCATCCCAGCCGCCCCTTCAGTGGGTCCGGCGGATCCCACTCGTTGTTCCATTGGGGAAAGTCCATCGCGTTCACCCTCCGCCGCCGAACGACCCCGCTCAGCAGCCGGCGGGGCACGCTGAGCTATGAAGCCTCAGGAACGATTCGTGCCCCGGTCGGCTGCATCGCCGGGTTCGGCTCTCTGGGATCCTACTCATCGGTCTTGCCTTGCCCCTTCACGCCGTTGCGCAACGTGCCAGAGGACGCCGGCGGGATTGACGACGTAAGCGATCAGAAGCCCCCACGGTTGCATTGCCGGAGCCTTGGGCGGTGGCACACCAAATCGCTTTGAAAGCTCGAGTGATTCGATGTGCGCCCACCACGCGGCGAGGTCATCGACCATGAGCTGCATCATGAAATTGGCAGCCCAGTCCTCTTGGAAGTGCCTCTGCAGGATGAACCCACCTGAGCCTGCATTGAAGATAGCGACTTCGTCATCGAGGGTCTTTTCAAAGCCAAGTGCTTCGTAGAAGCGCTTGGAAAGGTCGAAATCCTTCGCGGGGAGAAATGGACGCGCCAGTTCTGTCCCTGCGGGAACGCCGCTCATCATCCGGTTCTCCCTTCTCCGCCGAACTAGATATTCGGGGGCTGCGCACTCGAATGCTCTCAACTAGCGAGATCGCCGCATCAGTCCTTCTCCCCGCACGATTCCACGCGATAGTCACTCGACACTCGGACATACCAGTCAAACTCTGCCCTCCGCCGCCGAACCAGTATTCTGCCGACTATCGGCAACGTATCTTTACCGAATTGTAACCACCGCTTTTTATGATGCAAATCATTTCGAGCATTTTATTAGTGCTTGAACAATCCGTCCGGCTGGAAATCGTGCGTCACGCGGCAATGCGCAATACGGTGGCATACTGGCGACGGATCGCAATATGCCTGCTTGTCGAGCGGCTTCCGCAAAGTCGGGAACTTCCCACTGACGGTCGTTCGTGGGCTTTGGGTTGGTCGCACCCACACGAATTGCGATAGTCAAAAAATCCAAGGCGATTCGACGTAAGTCGACTTTTGTATCGTGCGCGAAGTGTCGTGAAAGTGTCTCCAAGTGTCGTGAGAATGTCGTGCTCGGTCGATTTTGTGTCGTACTCGGTCGATTTCATGTCGCGTCCGGTCGATTTTCGGTCGGTACTTACGGCGAGTCTCGAATCGATGGCCCTCGACATAACCCGCTATTCGGGTGAATGATACGGCAAACCGACCCGAAACACAATCGTCATTTTCGATCAAAAAGTGGCGTTTTGGGACGCGAAAATGGCAAAAAACCGGTTTTAGAACCTCCGCAATTATGACTTACGTCGATTGTTCCGTACATTCGCTCGGGCCGCTCGCGATTCCGGAACCACTGCAAACGATAACGAGGAGAGGAATAACTACACCGCGAAACCGGGCCCCGTATCGCTTGGTATCCCTTGTAACAGAAAGTGAGGTGCAATCGTGCGAAGGCTCCTGAAGTGGCTCCTCGTCCTCGGCGTCGTGTTTGGCGGTCTGGCTTACGCCAGCGTCCGGGCGAAATCGTGGATGGAACAGCGATCCGTGACGAGGTACGTCACCGTCCCCGTGTCGCGCGGACAGATGGCAACCGTCGTTACCTCCACGGGCACGATCAAGCCGGTGCAGTCCGTGGCCGTCGGTGCCTTCGTTTCGGGGCCGGTTGCGACCGTCACCGTCGATTTCAATAGTGTCGTCAAGAAGGGCCAAGTCCTCGCCACGATCGACCCTCGATTGCTCACCGCCGCGATGGAACGCGATCAGGCGGCCGTCGAGAGTCAGAAGGCCGACCTCAATCGCATCGAAGCCCTCCTGCAACAAGCCAAGAACAACGAAACGCGATCACGGAATCTCCTGGCGATCAACAAGGACTACATCGCCGAAGCGGACCTGGATCAATTCCGCTTCACTCGCATGAGTTACGAAGCCCAGATCAACCTCGCAAAGGCGACCATCAAGCAGGTCGAGGCCAACCTGAAGAACTCCGAGGCCAACCTCGGTTACTCGAAGATCATCTCACCGGTGGATGGCGTCGTCATCGATCGGAAGGTCGATCCGGGCCAGACCGTGGCGGCCTCGTTCCAGACCCCGGAGTTGTTCGTCATCGCTCCGGACATGGAGAAGCACATGTACGTCTACGCCTCGGTTGACGAGACGGACATCGGCCAGATCCGCGCCGCACAGGAACGGGGCAAGGCGGTGAAGTTCACCGTGGAAGCCTACCCCGGCGACCTGTTCGAGGGGACGATTCACCAGATCCGCAAGAATTCCACGACGACGCAGAACGTGGTGACCTACCCGGTCATCATCGAAGTGCCGAACCCGAACTTGAAACTACTTCCGGGGATGACCGCGAGCATCACTTTTCAGATCGAGGCGAAAGAGAACGTCCTCCGTCTTCCGGCGGCGGCGCTGCGTTTTGCCCCACTGCCAACCCAGATTCGTCCGGAGGATCGGCACTATGTGGAGTTACCCCCGGCCGCTCCCGTTTCGGACGGCAACAAGAAAACGGCCGACGAAAAAGCCAACCAATCGCGGAATCGGCGGCAGCGGATCGTCTGGGTGAAAGACGGAGAACTGTTGCGGGCCGTGCCCGTCAGCCTCGGCTTGATCGATAACCAGTACGCGGAACTCCTGGAGGGTGGTCTCGCCGAAAGCCAGGAACTCGTGATCGGAACGGAAACGGGCACTACACCGAGGTAATCGCATGAACCTGTTCGACTTACTCGTGATTTCCTTGCGGACGCTCCGCAAAAACAAGCTGCGCTCGGGGTTGACCGTCCTCGGTGTCGTGATCGGCATCGCCTCCGTCACGACGATGGTGTCGATGGGGCAGAGTGCCAGCCAACTCATTCAGGACCAGTTTCAGACTCTCGGCTCCAACGTCATCATCGTGCTGCCAGCCACGAGTCAGTCGGGGGGCGTCCGCTCGGGGACAGTGATGACGCTCACCGAAGCGGACGCCGTCGCCGTCGCCGGCGAGTGCCCGTCCGTCTTGGCGGTGTCGCCATTTATCGGCACCAGCGGGCAGGTCGTCGGGGGCAACGTCAACTGGAAGCCGGATCAG
>JAYSKW010000532.1:0-3773 GCA_043726085.1 Limnoglobus sp. | reverse complement strand
CCATTTCAACTACAAAAACTGCTTGTTTCTGGTGCTGAACGCTTACGACGAAGCCGACGACGACGCAACCAAAGACGCGAGCTACAAGAAGACGCGCATCGGCAAAGCGCAGTGTGCGTACATCGAGCAAACCCTCAAAGAGAACGCCGGTGCCAGGTGGACGTTCGTGTTCGTTCACCCGCCGATCTGGGCGGAGAAAGACATCACGACCACGGGCTGGCTGGAAGTGGAAAAATCGCTGAATGGCCGCAAGTACACCGTGTTCGCGGGGCACCTGCACACGTACCGCAAGTACATCCGCAACGGCATGAATTACTACCAACTCGCCACGACGGGCGGCGGCAGTTCCCTTCGCGGTGTCGAGTACGGCGAGTTCGACCAAATCGCGTGGCTGACGATGAAAACCGACGGCCCCGTGCTGGCCAACATCCTACTCGATGGCGTGCAAAACGACACGCTAACCCCGTTTGCCAGCGATGAAAATGGTAAGGACAACGAGATGCCAATTGGGTTAGTTCCCGTGAGCGGCACGGCCGCGCTCGCAGGGGAACCCGCTGCCGGTCTGACGGTAATGTTCACGGAGATTCCGAAACCGAGAACGATCGACGAACCGGTGCCGAAGGTTGCGCCAGTGGTTGCGGTGGCCGACGGTCGCATCGGCAAAGATGGCACGTTCGCGATCTCGGCCCGGCGCGGTTCGAGCGGTTTGAAGCCCGGTCGTTATGCCGTGACGTTCAATGTCACGCCATCACTGGTGATCGACGGCAAACCGAAGCCCGCCAACCCCGTGCCCGAGAAGTATCGCAGCGTCAGCAAGACGCCGTTCCGCGTCGAAGTGAAGCTCGGCGAAAACCGCTTCGAGTTTGCGCTGGAGGAGTGATATACTCAGATCATTCGCGTATCACTAGGAGATTTGCCATGCCGCCAACATTGCAGCAACTGGGTGTGGACACCCTCAGCCCGAGCGACCGTTTCGCGTTGGCGCAGGCACTGTGGGATAGCGTTCACGAAACCCTCGACGCGCAGTCCATCGACCCGGAAGTCCGAGCCGAATTGGAGCGACGTGCCGCTTTGGCCGATGCCGAACCGTCCCGTGGCGTGCAATGGCAATCGCGTAACTGATTGTCGACGTCTCCCACCGGGACAAGCCGGTGGCTCGTTGTTACGACGCCAGCGGGCGTTCGGCGACGGCGACCATGCAGTCGCTGCCGCCCAGGAAGTACGTCACCCAGGCGGTCATTTTTGCGAGCGGTTTCCACTTCAGTAGACGTTGCCAGATTGCGGCCTGATTTCGTTTCGTCGCGAGTTTGGCTGACGAACGTAGCCAGTCGCTGTGGCGGATCGTGCGTTGGTGGCTGAGCGCGAATCCGGAACTCGCGAGTGCGTCGGCGAGCGTTTTGGGCGTGAAATGAATGAGATGGCGCGGTAAGTCCAAGCCGAACCAGGACGGGCCGAACCAGCGGTACGGCCAACTGTCGATGTTCGGGCACGCGACGATGATCTTCCCGCCGGGTACCAGCAGTTTGTACGCTTCGCGCAGGATTCCGACCGGATCGTGAACGTGTTCGAGCGAGTGCCACATCGTGATGACATCGAAGCTGTTTGGCTTCAGGTCCGCGTGTGGCAGGCTGCCGACAATCGCGCGAAGTCCGAGTTGGTCTTGCACTTCGCGGACGGCACCGACGGCGGCATCGAGACCGGTGACTTGCCAACCTTGGTCGGCCATCCGCTTCAAAAACGACCCGCCCCCGCAACCGAAGTCCAGCAATCGCCCCTGCCCGTGCCACGGCAAATCGCCGCGGCGCTCGGGACACGAACGCCCCGACACGCGGCCCCACCACGACATCGGGCGTGCGAGCCGCATCTTCCGCGGTCGGCGGTGCGGCTTATAATCGGTGGGGTAAAATGCACCGATCGTCGAGGCATCGGGCCGCGGATTCGTGAATTGTAAGCTGCAATTGCGACATTTGACGACCGCGAACCACAGCCCTTCGGTCGTCGTGTCGGACATGATCGGTGCCGGGTCTTGCGCTTCCAGCACCGGCTCGGCGTCGGCGTGGCCGCACAACGGGCACGCAGTCTCATCCCACACCACGGGTATCGTGGTGTGTACCGCAAGTTGCGATGAAAATCGCGAGAGCATCATGGACAGTCCTTGTCGCATAGAGACCGCAACAAGTTAGTCACTGCCGCGCGACCGTGTCAACCGCAAGCCGTCGAAAGGGACATATTCACGTCACGGCCGACAAATCGGCGGTTTGGCTGGCGTTCCAGGCTTCGACGGTGCCGATCGGTAGCCAGTACGCGGCTTCGACGACGCGGAACGCATTCTTCGCGGCGAGCAAACTCACGGCTTCGGTGATCTCGTACTCGCCGCGCGGCGACTCGGTCAATTTCAGGTCGAACACGCGACTCGGGAACAGATACCCGCCGATGTTGGCCAGTTGTGGTGGCAACAGCCCTATTGGTTTCTCGACCAACGTAGCGAGCGTCCCGTCGGGTTTCGACGTGATGATCCCGAAGCTTTCGGGTTCGTCGACGGCGTGCGCCAGGATGCCCATCGGTACGTTCGCCAGTTTCGCCAAGTCTGCTCTACCGATCAGGTCATCGCCGTTGAGCACCATCACGCGGTCGGAGGAAATCAGGCCTTTGCACGCCATCAGGGCATCGCCGGTGCCGCGCGGTTCCTTCTGGCGGACGGTGGCCCAATTCTTGACGTGCGGTTGCGCCACGAGGTAATCTTCGATCTGCTCCGCAAGGTAGTTCACGACCACAACGAGCCGCCCGATCGGTGGCAGTGCGCCGACGATCCAATCGAGGATCGGTTTGCCCTGCACCGCGAGTAGCGGTTTCGGCGTGTCGTTGGTGTGCGGCCGTAACCGCGTGCCCTTACCCGCAGCCAAGATGATGCAATCCATGAAATCGCTTCCCAATCGTATGACCATTCGCCCGTTAAACACTCTAGGATACTCTGCCGAAAAATCCGGGGCTTTCGCGAGAATGGGTGAACTCGGCAAAACCCGGAAGACGATAAGAAGTGTGTCGGGTAGGTGGCGGCGAAAGCCGTAGCCAACCGGACGGGGTCTTCAGGTTCGCCGCACGGAAGCGGGCCGGTCGATCTCTGCCCGTAACCGCGTGCCGGGTCGACTCCGTTACCACCCAACGGACCGCCCCGGACGCGGGTTACGCGGATTCCCAATACACCCACGGACGGGATGATCTTATGCGACGCATTCTCTTACTCTCGATCGCGGTCGGCCTATTCGCAGTGAACTTGGGTTGCAAGCACGTCGCTGGTAAGAGCGATTGCAATTACAACCCGGCCAGCGCGGAACTCAACACGGGTAGCACCGTACCTTACGCTACGATTGGTGCACCAATTAATAGCACGACCGTACCCGAGAAAATGCCAGCGCCGCTGGAAAAGATCGAAGAGAAGAAGCCAATGCCGATGCCAAACGCGAAGTAACTTACCAAAAGAGTTTAACCGCAGAGGAAGATGAGAGCGCAGAGAAAACGAATCGAGTTTTAGATTCAATTCATCTCCGCGTTCTTTGCGAACTCTGCGGTTAAACTCTTAGATCTACCAACATACGAGCGATGCGGGCGGGCGAAGCAAGGATGCTCGCTGGCCCGCATCGTCTTTTTATTCGCCTGCGCGTTTCGGCAGCCAGGCCCGCACATCGACGCCAATCATCCCGGCCCGGCGAGCGGCTTCCATCCCGATGTTCGTATCCTCGAACACCACGCACTTCGTCGCTTCGACGCCCAAC
>JAYSKW010000531.1:0-3610 GCA_043726085.1 Limnoglobus sp. | reverse complement strand
AGATGCCGGTTGTTGACCGTGCGAACTTCGATATTAACGGACAAACCCGAGCCATTCGCTCGGGCTTCGCCGTAACCGGTCATGCTGAGTAACAAGGAGCTTCTCGGTTCAGTTCGCGGAAATCAGTTCTTTGCAGAAATCGGGTTGTTCGTGTAGGTATTTCTGTCATCGGTCGCGACTTTCACGTGAACCATAATCAGCAACACCCAGAATGCGGCCATCCACAACGTCACCTTCGTGAAGGCATCGCCAGCCCGCGAACCGAACGCGCTGGAGCCACCCGCCCCGCCGAACGCACCCGCCAAGCCACCACCCTTGCCCCGCTGAATGAGCACGATTAGCATCAGCAACACGCTGATGAGAATGATGATCACGTTCAGGATCACCGAAAACGTCGAAGCACTCGCAAATAATGGCACGGCAAACCCCCTTGGAAGTCCAGTAAATAATTAGTGTATGTGCCAACCGCAGGTTGGGTAGGCTTCACCCCGCCGCCCGCACGATGGCGAGAAAGCTGTCGGCCTTCAGGCTCGCGCCGCCGACGAGTGCGCCGTCGACGTCGGGTTGATGCAATAGCGTGGCGGCGTTGTCGGGCTTCACCGAGCCACCGTATTGGATAAGGAGCGCCGCTGCGACATTCTCGCCGTACATTCCCGCGATTGTCCGGCGAACGTAGGCGTGCGCATCTTGCGCCTGTTGCGGCGTTGCCACTTTCCCCGTGCCGATAGCCCAGACCGGTTCGTACGCGATCACGACGTGTTTCATCTGCTCGGCGGTAATGCCCGCAAGGCCGCCGACGAGTTGCGTATTCAGCACGCTTTCGGTTTGTGCGGTTTCTCGCTCAGAGAGCAATTCGCCGATACAGAAAATGACTTTCAGCCCCGCCGCGAGTGCCGCGTGGGCTTTCTTGTTAAGGAACGCATCGGTTTCGCCGAAGCCGTGGCGACGCTCGCTGTGGCCGACGATCGTGTATTGGCAACCGACTTCGAGGAGCATCTGCGGCGACGATTCGCCGGTATATGCACCTTCTTTTTCAAAGTGGCAATTCTGCGCGCCGAGCAAGACGCTCGTACCCTTGAGAACATCCGCGACGGCAGATAGCCAAAGTGTCGGCGGGCAGACGGCCACCATCGTGCGACTGTCGCCGAGGCCGTTGGCAATCGCCGACGCCAACTCCTTCGCCCCGCCGAGCGTCGTGTACATTTTCCAGTTGCCCGCCACAAATTTCGGTCGCTGTGCCATCGATACCTCTCAGGAGTCATTGAATCTCGTACGACGAAAACGTCTCGCCCCGAGCTATGGTATTGATTCCCGTTGGCCAAAATCGAGCGATTCGGGTTCCTTCACCGAGGGCAATGCTTACAGTGTTGGTATGAACCCCATCATCTTCGCTTTGCGCCACCCGTACACCGTCATGGTTGGCGTCCTCGCCGTTGTCGTCGGTAGCTTCCTCGCGATGTCGCGCGCGAAGGTGGACATCTTTCCGAACTTGAATCAACCGGTGATCTACATCTGCCAGCCTTACGGCGGGATGACTCCGCAACAGATGGAAGGCTTGCTGACGAATTATTACGAATTTCACTTTCTGTACGTGTCGGGTATCGAGCACGTCGAATCGAAAAACATCCAGAGTATGACGCTGATTAAAGTCGTGTTCCACCCCGGCACCGACATGGCACAGGCGATGGCGGAGGTCGTTGCTGCGGTCAATCGCTCGCGATTTATGATGCCGCCGGGTACGGTCCCGCCGTTCGTGACGCGACATGATGTCGGCAGTGCGTCGATCGGCTACCTCGTGCTGTCGAGCGATAAACTCGCGATCAAAGACATCCAGGATATCGCCACGCTGAAAGTGCGACCGATGTTTGCGAACATCGACGGCATCTCGACGCCGCCCGCATTCGGCGGCAACCAACGCGCGGTCGTCGTCAGCGTGCGGGCGGAAGAGGTACTGAAGCAAGGCGTCACGCTCGAACAGATTACCGAGGCCGTCGGGGCGGGGAATGCCGTGTCGCCGACGGGGAACATCCGCATCGACGACCGCAACTTTCTCGTCAACTCGAACGTCATGGTCGGGGCGAATCCGCAGGTCGAACTCGGCAAAATCCCCGTGAAACTCGGCCCGAATCCGGTGTTCCTGAAGGACGTCGCCGACATCACCGATGGCTCCGACATCACCGCCGGGTACGTGCTCGTCAACGGGCGGCGATCCGTCTACATGCTCGTCACGAAGCGATCCAATGCCTCGACGATTGACGTCGTCAATTTGCTGAAGGCGGCGCTACCCAACATGCGCAAGAACGCGCCGGGTATCGACATCGATTTCGCGTTCGATCAATCGCCGATCGTCGTCGATGCCATGCGCGGCGTCGGTATCGAGGGGCTGATTGGTGCGGCGCTCACCGGGCTGATGGTGTTGGTCTTTTTGCGCGACTGGCGTGCGGTCATCGTCGTCGTGTTGAACATCCCGTTCGCGTTACTCGCTGCCGTTTTCGGCCTTTGGCTCGGCGGGCAGACGATCAACCTCATGACACTCGGCGGGCTGGCGTTGGCCGTGGGGATCCTCGTCGATGAAGCGACGGTGGAAGTCGAAAATATTCATTCGCAAATGTTGCACACGCCGAGTATCGCACGTGCGGTGCGGCGCGGCAACCAAGAGACGGCGGTGCCGCGATTGCTGGCGATGTTGTGCATTCTCGCGGTATTCGTGCCATCGTTCTTCATGGAAGGCGCAGCCCGCGAACTGTTCGTGCCGCTGTCGATGTCGGTCGGCCTCGCGATGGTCGCATCGTACTTTCTTTCCAGCACATTCGTTCCGGTTCTCTGCGTCTGGCTGCTGAAGCGCGAACATCACGAAGTCGCACACGCGCCGACATTGTTCGCGCGAATGTACGCAGGAATGCTGTCGCGATTGGTTGCACTTCGCTGGCCGTTGGTGCTCGCTTACCTCGTCGGCGCGTCGTTCGTGGCGACGCTACTTTACACGCAACTCGGCACCGCCATTTTCCCACCGTCGGACGCGGGAATGTTCCAGTTGCGGATGATGGCACCGACCGGCACGCGGATCGAACGCACCGAAGAACTCGCACGGGAAGCGATCGCCGCCATCGAAGACGAAGCCGGTGCGGGCAACGTGAAAATGACCGTTGGTTACGTCGGTTTGTTCCCCACGAACTACCCGATTCAAGGCGTCCACCAGTGGACGAGCGGGCCGGAAGAGATGCTCCTGAAGGTGTCTCTCCGCGAGGGTTCGGGCATCCGCGTCGAGGAATTTCAAACGAAGCTCCGCGAACGATTACCCGTGCGGTTGAAGGCGTGGCTCACCAAAACGTGGCAAGACGAAGGCGCTCCCTCCGAGCAAATCGCGAAGCGAGCGAGCACGCTACGATTGTCGTTCGAGCCGGGCGACCTCATCAGCGAGGTGATGAGTTTCGGTTCGCCCACCATCGTCGAAGTGCAGATTAGCGGGAACAAAATGGTCGATACACTGGCGCACGCGAAGCTCGTTTACGAGAAGCTGCAATTGATTCCCGAACTGCGCGACTTGCAGTACGGTCAGGCGCAAGACTACCCGACGATCGATATCCAAATCGACCGCGAGAAAGCGGCG
>JAYSKW010000530.1:0-3378 GCA_043726085.1 Limnoglobus sp. | reverse complement strand
AGTTCCGCCCCGCGACCTTGGCGTTCCTTGTTCATCTCTTGTGCGAAGTACTGCCATTTCTGGTAGTCCTTCATGACGCGAGCGACGTTGAACACGGCGGTACCGCGAGCAGGTGCGGCCGCCGCAGGTGCCGGTGCGGGCGTCTGTGCGTTCAAGCTCGTCATGGCGAAAATCGCCATCCCGACAGCCAGGATCGAGAATAAGTAAGCGCGCTTCACGAAATGCCTCCTCTGCATGGTTCCCAATCGCGGCGGGGCGGTCGCCCACACTCCGCCAAAACGTCCGGGGTGGCGGTTCCGTGCCGTCCCGGTATCGAGGACGCGGGTTCTAACCGAAGGCACGAATCGCGTCAACGGGAATAAGCGGGGGGTTTCGTGCGGAGTTTGCGGGTGGTATTTGCGCTGGGAATGCGTGCGAAGCGAAAGCGATTCGACTCAAACTCTTCGCGTGTCGATGACGAATGGAACGAATGCAACCGATATGCGGGGTATCTGTGAAGAGGCGTGCCGCGGGATTGTTATTGTTCGTCGGTTTGCTCGGCTGCGGGAAATCCGAACCGCTCGCGCAGGCTACGGTGCGCGGTCGCGTGCTCTTCCAAGGTCGCGCACTCGCCGGGGGCACGATCGCGTTCACGCCGCACCCCGAACGCGGCCCGTCGGGTAAATCGGCCATCGCCACACTCGACGACAACGGCGAATTTCGCCTGAAGAGCGCAGGCACCGCGTACCTCCCCGCCGGCTGGTACCGCATCGCCGTCGCCGAAGCCCCCTCAGCGGACGCCGGTTACACGTCTACATTTCCAATGGAACTCAGTCGCCCCGACAAATCCGGCCTCGACCGCGAAGTGATCGCCGGTCGCGAGAACGTCTTCGAGTTCGCCGTGGAACTGCGGTGAACAACGATGGGTGCCACGCAGGAAATGCTACACCTAAAATTGGCACGAAATTCATTCCTGAACGCAGGCTGACATCGTGGCTGTAAATCTCCGCGCGGCTGCGGCGAATCCTCGTTTAGTGCTTCCCTTCCACCCGCTTGCGAGTTCCCATGCACAAGATTTTGTTCGCGCCGTTATTTGTGGTTTGCCTCGGTCTGGCCTATTCGGCGGATGACCAACCCAAGAGCAAGGATCGCTTCGATCTGGTCGTTCGCGAGGATCTGTTCGCGGGTTTCAAGGGCGACGACGAAGCCTTGGCCCGCGGCCTAAAGAACTGCGAGGACGCATTGGTGAAGAACCCCAAAAATGCCGAAGCGCTGGTTTGGCGCGGCGCGGCACGCGTGTTCTCCGCAGGTCAGAAGTTCGGTGCGGGCAAGCCTGCGGAAGGCCTCCCGCTCTGGACGAGCGGCCTGAAGGATATGGACGATGCGGTGGCGCTGGAACCGAAGAACGTCGGCGTCCGAATTCCCCGAGCGGCCGTGCTGCTGCCGGCGGCCCGCAACACTCCGCCCGCGATCGGCAAACCGCTGTTGGAAAACGCCCTCGAAGACTTCCAGACGATTGCGAAACTACAGAGCAAGGAAGTCGACAAGCTCGGCACGCATCAACGCGGCGAACTGTACATGGGCTTGGCCGACGTTTACCGATTGCTCGGCGAGAACACGAAATCGAAGGAACAACTCGAAACCGTGGTCAAGGATCTGCCAGACACAAAATATGCCACACGCGCCAAAGAATGGCTGGCCGCCAAGCCCGATGCGAAACTGCGACACGATTGCATCGGTTGTCACGTTGCGAAGAAGTAAGCACGGTTCAAAACATCGCGCGAACGTCAATGACTCATCGATATGGCTTCGTGCTTCGTAGCTTCCGTGTCCTTCAACAGTTGCTGGATGAGTTCCTCGGCCTTTTCATCGTGCGTTCGCGTATCCGTTGGCAGCGCGACCGGCTTCCGCCATAAGCCTAAAAGCCCTTCCCCGATGGCCACGATGGCAAAGCCCATTGCGGCCATCGTCAGCGGCACGCGCCACATCAGCATACCCGCGATTTCCTCGGCACTGGCTGCGGGAATGTCGCTCGTACTCGGGTTCAGCACCGCCGCGGTGCGGTGCGTCGTCTGCGAGGCGGCCCACACGCCCGCTAACTGTGCGTACATGTATCCGATGAGCGCCAGCGCCGCCGCCGCCATCGTGCCGTGAACCAGAATGCGATTCTTCGTGCTCATGCCGCAGCATAGCACGCTGAATGCGGACCGCGGATCGCTTTTTTCGTAAAATGCCTCTGCTCGAATACCGTTACTGGAGAAGACCATGCTCGTACGGATGACGACTCTTGCGGTGCTGGCCGCCACGGCGATGGCGGGGCGTGCGGACGATTGGCCGCAGTGGATGGGACCGACCCGCGATAACGTCTGGAAGGAAGCGGGGATTCTGGAGAAGTTCCCCGAAGGCGGACCGAAGATCGTTTGGCGAACGAAAGTCGCCGGTTCGTATAGCGGCCCAGCGGTGTCCGAGGGCAAGGTTTTCGTCATGGATTACCTGACGAAAGATCAGGTGCCGGAAGGGAACTGGGATCATAAGGAACTCACCGGCCTCGAACGCATCTTCTGCTTAAACGAAGCCGACGGCAAAGAGATCTGGAAGCACGAATATCCCGTCAAGTACTCGGTGAGTTACCCGAACGGCCCGCGTTGCACGCCGCTCGTTTACGGTGGCAAAGTCTACACGCTCGGTGCCGAAGGTAACCTCTTGTGCCTCGATACGAAGGGCAAAGTCGTTTGGCAGTCGGACCTCAAGGCAACCTATAAGAACGGTTCGCCGCTCTGGGGTTATGCCGCACACCCGCTGATCGACGGCCAGAAACTCATCACGCTCGCGGGTGGCGATGGCACGCACGTCGTCGCGCTCGACAAAGACACCGGCAAGGAAATCTGGAAAGCCGAGTCGTCGACCGGCCCCGATGGCGTCGGCTATTGTCCGCCGACGATCATCGACGTCAACGGCGTTCGCCAACTGATTTTGCTCAAGCCACGCGCCTTCACGGCCATCGACCCCGAAACCGGCAAGCGCCTCTGGACGCAGCCGTACACCGCCGACAACGGCAGCATCATCATGTCGCCCATCGTCTCTGGGGAGTATCTGTTCGGTGGCGGCTGGAACAACAAGAACATGCTCGTGAAGCTGAAGACCACCGATGGCCGCCCCGACGCGGAGACCGTGTGGAAGGATAAGAAGGGCCTCGGAATTTCGCCGGTGAACGTGCAACCGATCCTCGTCGATGGCACGCTTTACGGCTTCGACCAAAGCGGCAAACTGTTTGCGGTCGAAATCCCGAGCGGCAAGCGGCTGTGGGAATCCGAAGATGTCATCGGCAAGTCCGGCAACTCGGAAACCGCGTTCATCGTCAAGAACGGCGACCGCTATTTCTACTCCACGGAAAAGGGC
>JAYSKW010000529.1:0-2906 GCA_043726085.1 Limnoglobus sp. | reverse complement strand
TGCCCGTTAGCGGGTGCCCCTGGCGGCATCGGTCGTGGCATTGGGCCGCGTGGCGGCGTTTGCTGTGCCCGCCGCCCCTGAACATTAGGCATCGGGTAGCGGCTCCCCGCGTGCCATTGCCCTGGCATGCTCTCCTTTACGGTCGTATCGGTCGCGTTTAGCAACGCCCAGATTTGCGTGCCTATAAAAAACAGCAAGTACGAAATTTCAAACACTTCGAGCGACAAGAACGTCGCGCCGACCAAGAAGCTAATCAGCGAGCATTCGATACCGCCGAGGATCGCCGTCGCTCGCATCGATTCGGGATCGGTCCGTCGCCAGAGCCGACGTCTCGCTCGCCAGATCGAAATGAAAGTCGCAACGACCATGCTGACGTAAATCAGCAGCGCAATCCAACCGCTGTCCGCAGCGATTTGCAGATACAGCATGTGAATGGTGCGGCCTTCCATGTCGGCCCCGCGTTGCTTCATTTCCTTGTTCGAGCAACGGATACCTGCACCGAAGATCGGGTAATCCCAGGCGATCTCCTGCGCGATTCTCCAACTCAATTGACGAGCCTGATAGCTACTATCCACCTCGCGTTTTTCGATGCTGAAGAAGCGATCCTGAATCTCTTTACCGGCCATGAACGGCAAGGCGAACACTCCGCACATTAGCAGAAATGCGAAGAATTTCTTGTATCTCGTGTAGAGAAAATAGAAGGGCAGTGCGACGATCATCGACCCCATCGCCCCGCGCGAATAGGTACCGAGAACCGCGTGAACGATGATCGGGATGAGTATCAAGAAACCGTACCGGTACCAGCCTTTGGTCATCTCCCAGGCGAAGTAGCAGAGCGGCACGCCGAGTGCGAGCATTAAGCCCGCCCCGTTGTTATCGAGGCCCGCAAAGCCACGACTGTACAGGATGAGTTTGCCAGTTTGCCAATAAATCATATTCGCTTCATACGCGATGTATCCGACGGCCGTCACGATGAGCATGAACAAACCCCATATCTGCGTGGGCGTCCGCACGACGCGCGATGCGAGGTAGTACATTGCGAAGATTTTAAGGTACTCGCCGAACCATTCTTCGGATGCCGCTTGGTCGTTCGAGCGTGCGTAACTGCACATAATCCAGATGGCGAACAGCATCATGAGCTTGTGGGCCAGCGTAAATGCAGGTCGGTAACGCATCAAGGACGATTCGCGTTTACCGAACGACAGGATCCCGAACGACCACGAAAAGTATCCGACGATCGCCGACCCGGCCACGCAGAACGACCACGGGATCGAGACGGGTGCAGAGTCGAGCGTCCACTTCCACAGGAATTGCGGGCGGAGAATCGCATAGAAATAGTAGAGGGCGACACCCGCATAGGGCGTCCACCAGAACGAACTGACGACCCCGAAGAATGTCAGCGATATGAGCAGTATGTATTGTTTCATGTATGCGGGCGAGGTTGCGTGTGTGTGCCGTTATTAACTTAGCGTATTGCTAACGCGATATTTGCGTGCAACGTTTTGCGAGACTGTCGAATGCCATCGATCACAATGTCTGCACATGCGGACCACGTATGATGTTCGACGACCCACGAACGAACATCGCGACCGAGTTGTTGCCGTTTCGCGGAGTTCTGCCATAGCTCGACGAGTGCCGTCGCCCACTCGGCTGGCGTGCGGTACGCCGGTATCGGCGGGTGTCCGTTTAGCCCACTCACCACACGCGGGGTGGCAATCGTCGGCATCCCCATCGCGGCGGCTTCGAGCAATTTATTCTTGATGCCGCCGCCACTCACGAACGGCAACACCACCACGGAATTCGACCGGACAGCCGTGCGAATATCGGGCAAATCGGCGGTGACGCTCACGCCATTCTTGCCGTGAAACGCATGTACTTCCACGCCCGGTTGGAAACCGTAAATGTTGAATTTCGCATCGGGAACCTGTTCCCGCACCTTCGGCCAAACTTGCTTGCAGAACCACTCGACCGCTTGAATATTCGGGCCGAAATCGAGCCGCCCCCAGAACACGCAACTGTTCGCTGCCGGTATTTCATCACCCGGTGCGTAGTAATCGGCATCGACACCGTTGGGGATCACGTCGTTGCTGCGGCAACCGACGAGCCAGCGGAACGCTTTCGCATCGGCATCGGATACGACCCAATTGCGGTCGACGATCGAACGATAGGCGCGTTCGTACATGCCTTTTAAAAGTCCGTCTTTGAGTTCGTGCCAGGTCGATTTCTTCAACAGGCGAAGTTGCGACCAATGGTGCCAAACCCATTCGTCGGCCGCGTACCAAATTTTCGTCGTTTCGGCGGGCAACGTACCGAGGTACGGCAGCACGTTCAGCCCCGAAACCACGACGACATCCGCACGAAATTCCCTTGCCACACTCGCCACCCAGCGAATGCGTTCGTTCGAGATGCCCCAGTACGTGCGGTATTTTTCTTGCCACTTGGTCAACGCGATGGGCGTTCGATCGTCGTGCGGAATCGCATTCGCGTCGGTGAAGCAGAATTCGGCTTCCAGGCCACCGTTCGCGGTCGCTTCCGCGGGCGATGCGTCGAATGTCGCGAGGCCGACAGCGTGCCCCGACTGTGCCAAAGCCTGCATCATATAAAACGTGTGGATGTCGTGGCCACTCGAACGTGGCCACGACATACGCTCTTTGACGAACAAAATCCGATTCGCATCCATGCTGTTTTCTAATAACACCGGTCGCTCCTAAATCGCAAATAATTATCGTTCAGTCATTCAATACAGAATTTTTAACCGCAGATGGCGCAGAGAACGCAAAGCAATAACTAATGATTTTAACCTCTGCGTTCTTTGCGTACTCTGCGGTTAATCTTTTATTCCTTCGTTCGTTCGCACGTCTAGTCTCGTTTCGGGATCCGCGTAGCGGGTTCAGTCTTGTTAGCCC
>JAYSKW010000528.1:0-4770 GCA_043726085.1 Limnoglobus sp. | reverse complement strand
CTTCTGCCAAGACGAACCGCTGTGCGCGGCGTTCGCGGCGGACCACGACATTCACACGATCGTGGCGGCGGAGATTTTCCGCGTCAGCGAGACTGACGTAACTGGCGCACAACGTCGCATGGCCAAGGTCGTGAACTTCGGCGTCATTTACGGCATCAGTGCCACCGGGCTGTCAGTCCGCCTCGGGATGCCGAAGCGAGAAGCGGCGCAGTTCATCGAGATGTACTTCGCACGTTACCCGAAGGTGCTCGAATACCAAAATCGACTCCTTTCCGATGCACGCAAGAATGGCTTCGTGAAGACGATCCTCGGCCGCAAACGCACATTCGACCCGTCGGCCATTCGACCGCATTCGACGTATCATCAGCGAAATCAGGCCGAACGCGAAGCGATTAACATGGAGATTCAAGGTTCCGCAGCAGACCTAATGAAGCTCGCGATGCTCGCGGTCCATCGCAAAATGAAAGCCGATGGTTACCAATCGAACATGCTGCTGAGCGTTCACGATGAACTCGTTTTTGAAGTCCCGCCCGACGAACAATCTCGTTTAGCAACGATGGTCCGTGCGGAGATGGTGGGTGCCATGACGCTGAATGTGCCGTTGAAAGTCGATGTCGCCGCCGGCCCGAACTGGCTCGATGTGGGTGACTTGCCATGAGCACGGCGCGAACCAAACCGGTGATCGCCATCGTCGGCTCGATCGGAGCGGGGAAGAGCACGGCTGCGAAAATTCTCGCCGAGTGCGGTGGCGCGTGGATCGTTGCGGATGCACTCGGGCACGAAGCACTTGAGCAACCGGACATCGTTCAACGCGTCGTTGCGAAGTGGGGGCCGAGCGTATTGATGAACGACGGCTCGGTCGATCGCCAGGCACTCGCAAAGATCGTGTTCCACGATGTAAACGAACGAAAAGAACTCGAAAACATGGTCTATCCGTACATCGGGCAGCGAGTGCGTGAGGAATTGGTAACCGCCGAGAGCGATCCGAAATTTCGATTTGCAGTGCTCGATGCGGCGGTGTTACTCGAGGCGGGTTGGACGGAAATTTTCGACCATCTGCTATTCGTAGATGCCCCGCGACCACTCCGTTACGAACGATTAGCGATCCGGAGCCGTTGGTCCGAAAGTGAACTCACCGCACGCGAAGCGGCCCAGATGCCGCTCGATGAAAAGCGACGGCGTGCCGATGCGATCGTGGTGAACGACGGGACGCCGAGTGCGTTGCGAAAACAGTTGGTCGAATGTTTGGAACGTTGGAACATTCGGTGCGAAACGCCGATCTCGATTTGAGGATTCGATGGCAGACATCATTGATGAAGTGACACCGACACGAATGAACGCTATTGAATCTGCGCGCGAAAACGGTTTCGGTGCTGACATCGTTGAAGTGATCGATACGCCGAAGGTAACTCCTACGCCGGCGTTGACGATTCCGCACATCGACCCAAACGAGAAGGGTTTCGATGCCGAAACGAACAGCCGATACGAGGAGATCAAACGCGGCAGCACGTACATTACGCAACTGCAACAGATGACGCTGACGCAGTTACAAGTGGCCGCAGCTGTCGATAAAATCCCCCGCGACGAGTGGATGGGGATGAAGAAGCAAGACATTATTTTTCGCATTTTGAAGGAGCGAGTGAAGCAGAACGGCCTGATGTTCGGCGAAGGCACGCTCGAAATTTTACCCGATGGTTTCGGCTTCCTGCGCAGCCCGGATTACAACTACCTGCCTTGCCCCGACGACATTTATATTTCGCCGAGCCAGATCCGGCGCTTCGGGTTGCGAACGGGTGCCATCGTCTGCGGGCAGATACGCCCGCCTAAAGAAAACGAGCGATACTTCGCGCTCCTGCGCGTCGAAGCGATCAACTACCAAGACCCGGAAATGCTTTCGCAGAAGGCCGTTTTCTCCGACCTAACGGCGACACATCCGAACGAGCGATTGCGCCTCGAGTGCGGTAAAGACGAACTCAACTTGCGCACCATCGACCTCATTTCGCCGATCGGGAAAGGTCAGCGCGGGCTGATCGTCGCGCCTCCACGCACGGGGAAAACCGTGCTTCTGCAGAAGATGGCGAACGCGATTATCGAGAATCACCCCGAATGTTACGTGATCGTTTTGCTCATCGACGAGCGCCCCGAAGAAGTCACGGAGATGATTCGCACGGTGAAGGGACCGAAGGTCGAGGTCGTCAGTTCGACGTTCGACGAATCGCCCGAACGGCATAAAGTCGTCGCCGAGATGGTCATCGAAAAAGCACGACGCCTCGTCGAGTACGGCACCGATGTCGTGATCTTTCTCGACTCGATTACGCGGCTCGGTCGTGCCTATAACACCGTCGAACCTGGCTCGGGTAAGATCCTTTCGGGTGGCCTCGATGCCACGGCACTATTGAAGCCGAAGCGGTTCTTCGGGGCCGCACGCAACATCGAAGAAGGCGGCAGCCTGACGATCATCGCGACGGCGCTCATCGAGACTGGCTCGAAGATGGACGACGTGATTTTTGAAGAATTCAAAGGCACTGGTAACATGGAACTACACCTCGACCGGCGGCTAGTCGAGCGGCGTGTCTACCCGGCGGTCGACGTCAACCGGTCGGGCACGCGAAAGGAAGAATTGCTACGCGATCCGGAAGAACTTCGCATGGTCCATATGCTGCATAAGGTGCTCGCGGACATGCACCCTGTCGAGGCGATGGAGTTGTTACTCAAGCAGTTGGCAAAGCACAAAACGAACGCCGAGTTCCTGAAGAGCGTCCACTAGAAACTCATTCTCACCCACGAAATCCAATGATTTACGAAGGTAATCTGTCGACGCCGAGTGGCCGGTTTGCGATCGTCGCCGCCCGCTTCAACGGCTTCATCGTCGACCCACTGATCGCCGGTGCCACCGATGCACTCGCGCGGCACGGCGTCCCGACTGACCGCATCGATTTGATTCGCGTTCCCGGAGCGTTTGAAATTCCGCTCGTCGCACAGACCATCGCCAAGTCGAAATCGTACGCGGCGATCATCTGCCTTGGCTGCGTTATTCGCGGCGAAACCGATCACTACGATCACGTCGCCGGGGCCGCCACGAGTGGCATCGCGAACGCGAATATCGCTCTCGGCATACCGATTATTTATGGCGTGCTGACGTGCGAAACGCTCGACCAGGCGATCCACCGTGCCGGGGCGAAAGCCGGTAACAAAGGCTACGAAGCCGCCGTCACCGCGATCGAAATGGCCAACCTGTTGAAGGCGTTACCTTCCTAAACTGACAACGCGATGTCACGCGGAGCGAGACGATGTACCGATCAGTTTTTTTACTATTGCTTTCCACATTAGTCGGTTGTGGCGCTGCGACGAAACCGCAAGAGTTCGGCACGCCGATCGACGAGTCGCCGAGCATTCCCACGCTCAAAGTCGCGGGCGAAAAACCCGAAACCACGGACGCAGCGACTCGAGAGCTGTTCGACAAAATCGTGCTCGCACACACGAACAACCAGCCGAGCCGCATCGAGCCATTACGCAAACATAAACAGCACCGCAAGGGCGAACGGATCGTCGGCGACTTCCGCAGCCCGTTGGAAATGGACGTCGTCGCGTCGTGGCCGGCGCTGTATCGCGCGAATTATCTACACACGATCCCCGATAAAATCGTCCATGCATTCTCGTTCCGCAACGACACCGGTTGGCAGAATCGTTCGGACATTGGAGCCGGTCAGCGAATTCCAATTCTGCCGTTTGAACTCGACAGCATGTTGCCCGATGTACGTGCGGAGTGGGTCGCCTCGCTCGTTCCGCTGATCGCGGACAACATTCGTATCGCGCGGATGCCTACGGAGAAAGTGAATGCGGAAACGATCCTGCGATTCTGGTACGCCGATCAACCACCGGTGATCCTGCACGCCGACAGCAAAACGAACTGGATTACGCAGATCGCGTTCGAGGCGAAGGACGATGGTCAGACCGTCACGCGGATGCTGACGCTCAGCGAGCATCGCCCCGTGAACGGCGTCGTGTTACCGCACCGCATCGAGTTTTCCGGCGGGCCGCGCTTCAAATGCAACTGGGCGACGGTGGAATACGAGTTCCCCGTCGCGATCGACGAAGCGACGTTCGACAAGCCGTGACAGTGGGCTGTCACTACTTAGGCGGCAAGTCCGAATTCGCGCGTGGAACGAGTGGCGGGAGCGGTTGACGGTAGCTCGGCACGACGGGTCCGACGCTGTTCGGTGGGAGCGGGGCGAACGGTTGAACTTGTAGTGGGGCGTTCGGCGATTCCTTCAATCCCGCACTCGGTCGAACCGCGCCGCCGACGCCGATCACTTCGGGACGCCGTGCCACTTTGTCCGCAAATACCTGCAAATCCTGGGCGATTTTTTCCGCTCGCAACAGCGTCCGCGTCAACGATGCCGCCGAGTCATTCAGGCTGTTGTAAAGTGCGGGGTCAGTTAACACTTTCTGCAACGTACCATCGGCGCGGTTGACCGCGTGGAGCGTTTCCCGCACTTCCGCAAGCGTTTTCGAGAGTTGATCCGCGGTGATGTTTACGTTCTTGATAATCTGATCGGCGTTTTCCGCGAGCGGCTTGGTTGCCATCTCGATGTTCTTCACCGCGCCTTCGGCACTCTTGAACGTCCCCTCGGCTGCCTTCAACGTGCCCTCCGCCGACTTGAACAGTCCCTCGGCTTGTGCCAGTCGCGCGTTGATTTCCTTCAGCGATTTCTCGCCCTGATCGAGAATGATCGCCGCGAGCCGAATGACTTTCGTGACATCGTCCGT
>JAYSKW010000527.1:0-1312 GCA_043726085.1 Limnoglobus sp. | reverse complement strand
CGGCTCGCTCGACGGGTGCGAATGATACACCGCCAATATGGTCGTGCCATCGGATCGCATCTGCCGCATCGCGGCAAACATGCTCTGCGGGTCCGATAGAAACTCGGTTTCGCTCGCGCGGATATTCACGAGCGGATAGCGTGCGGTCACGACGCCATCTTCCCGCAGCCCCGCGAGCAATCCGCAACATTCGAGCGGATGTTCGCTTCGGGCGTGCGCGATCATTTCGTCAAAAAGTCGATCCGAGATTTGGAGGCGGAAGCGGTTCATATTCCGTATTTCTACAGTAGAAGGTCGCACGAACACACGGAGATTGACACCGATGACAAAACTCGCCGATCTCAAAGGGCAAACCGTCGCCTTCGCAGCCTCGGGTGGCCTCGATTCTTGCACCGTCACGAAATGGCTCACCGAGCACGGCGTTCGCGTCGTCTGCTTCACCGCCGACATTGCCCAACCGGACGAGTCGAACTTCGCGGAGATCGAAGACCGGATGCGTGCCTGCGGTGCCGACGATTACGTTGCGGTGCCATTGCATGAAATGATTGCCGAGAGCGGCATCGAAGTGATTCAGTTTCAAGCGCGTTACGAAGGCGCGTACTGGAACACGACGGGGATCGGCCGACACGTGATCGTGGCTGGGCTGATTCCGGAGATGAAGAAGCGAGGCATCAAGATTCTCGGCCACGGTGCGACGGGGCGTGGGAACGATCAGGTTCGCTTCCAGTTGTGTACGAATATGCTCGCGCCGGACATTGCCGTGTATGCCCCGTGGCGAGACGAAGCGTTCCTCGGCACGTTCCGCGGTCGTACCGAAATGATCGACTACTGTGAGAAGCGTAAGCTGCCGATAAAAGTCTCAAAAGCGGCCCCGTACAGCACCGATGCGAACCTGCTGGGCTTAACGCACGAAGCGGGCCAACTCGAACAACTGACCGTCGGCCCGTGGTTCGTAACGCCCGGTATGGGTGTAAAACCCGTCGATGCACCGAACGCGCCGGAAGATGTCACCGTCGGCTTCAAGCTAGGCCGTCCCGTTTCGATTAACGGCAAAAGCGTTAACGCATTTCAGGCGATTCAACTCGCGAACGCCATCGGTGGCAAGCACGCGATCGGCATTTGCACGCACCTCGTCGAGAATCGCTTCGTCGGCATCAAATCGCGTGGCGTCTACGAAGCCCCCGGCATGGAACTCCTCGGCACGGCGTACGCATACCTCATGCAACTCGTGCTCGATCGCCGTTCGCGCGAGTTGTTCGATCAACTTTCGCCGTTCGTCGCGAAGCAGATTTACCAGGGTTACGGCTTCGAT
>JAYSKW010000526.1:0-10896 GCA_043726085.1 Limnoglobus sp. | reverse complement strand
TAACCCCCAACAGTCGGGGACTTTGCAGTTGCGTTTTTGAATGAGCTTCTTGGTGTTGCCGACCATCGCGTTCGGGCCGCAATTGCCCGTCCCGCCGTTCCGGGCGTAGCCATCGCCGACGTTCAGCCAAAGCGTTCCGTCTTTGCGCAAGACGCGCCGCACTTCCCGGAAAATGGCCACTAAGTTTTCGACGTATCGTTCCGGTGTCAGCTCGGCACCGATTTGCGCTTCGTGTTGATAATCGCGCAAACCCCAGTACGGCGGCGAGGTCACGCAACATTGCACCGACTCGGCTGCCAAAGTGGGCAACACCACAAGACTATCGCCCGTTACGATCCGCATATTACCCGGTGGAATCTGCTCTCCAGGCATGTCTGAGAACAGATCTAACGACATTGCTTTTCTCTCGCAATTCAGCGAATCAATCCATCCCTTATAGTATCGTGTTGGGGATTACTCTACAAGTTGTGCGGGCTACTTATCGCGGTCGGAGTGAATGCGGCGCAGCACAGTGTCGATCGCATCGTTCCACGCCAGCCCGCCTTCCGCGAACGGCAAATATCGACCATTCGAGAAGGCAAGCATCGGCGTGTCGCATTCTGTTTTATCAATCGCTATTACGCAACTTCACCAACAACCGCAAGATCTCGATGTACAGCCACACCAGCGTGACCATCAGCCCGAACGCGCCGTACCACTCCATGTACTTCGGGGCATTGGCGCGTGCGCCGCTTTCGATCACGTCGAAGTCGAGGATCAAATTGAGTGCGGCAATCACGACGACGATCACCGAGAAGCCAATGCCGATCGGCCCAGCCGCGTGGATGTACGGCACGCCGATACCGAAGAAACCGAGGATCATCGTGGCAAGATAAACGAGGCAAATCGCACCGGTGGCGGCGATTATGCCCATCTTGAACTTCTCGGTCGCGCGGATCAATCCCGAAGTATACGCGAGCAACATCGTCACGAGCACGCCGACGGTGAGTAGCCCCGCCTGCAAGACCATCCCTTGATATTGCCCTTCAAAAATCCCGGAAAATGCGCCGAGGAGTGCGCCTTCGGCCACCGCGTAGATCGGTGCGACGACCGGCGAAGTCTTCGGGCTGAAGCAGATCACGAGGCTGGCGATGAAGCCGACGATCAGCCCGCCGATTATGCAGCCGAGCATCGCCGGCCGGTTCACACTCATGCCATCGCCGACGCCGTTGGGGAACACGATCGACCAACTGACGCCCGCCGCCGCAAGTAACAGCGCCGTCAGGATACCCGTCTTCAGTGCCGCACCGTTCACGGTCATCGTTTGGGATCGCGGCGAGTCGTACGATTCGCTCCGAAACGCCTCATCATTCAACGCAGGGTTCGCAGTACGCATTGTGTCTCCAGTGAAAGTGGCCCGATACTATCGCAGACATTATACCGGACGAGCCACAAAGTGGGCACGGTTCCAATCGCGGCGATTTTGGTAGCAGCGGAATGACTCCAGGCACTACTGCCCCACCCATCCCTGGACTCATTCCCGAATTTCGGAACCAACGTAACCCAGCAACAACTTACGTCCAATTTCGGCCCGACGGGAAGCACGCGGGAACCAGAGTTTCGGCTCCTTTTTGCAAACTGCGACTATGCCGACTCCATAGACTGTTTCGTGTAAATTCCAGCGATAGACTCGCCATTTTGCTCCGGATTACGCCGCTGTGGAATATAACTGTCAAATAGCAAACCAGAGTGGACATTATTAATCCTGGGGAGTATAAATCGATTTGGGAAAGCCAACCGACAGATGTTTTTGAGCGAAAGCTGAAACGATAACCGTTCACGGGGTATTCTGCTTTTCTGTGAACCCACTGGTATTGTAGGTCGGGTCGAAGCTTTGAGAGGCCCGACAGTGCATTCACGCGATCACTTCAAACCTTACGGGTATTTGTCGCGAATACTCTGTCGGTGCCCACATCGCAAAGCCTCTTCGACCGCGACCTACGGCGTCTGGAACGTTGAAAATGCAACCTGCCTCGTGAACGGTTACACACGTTTTTGCGATTCGTAAACTTCTGCATCAGATCGCCGACATCTCGCACGGCGATGAAAACATGTCGAACGGCTTGAAGGTATTTCTATCGGAAGTCCTTTTCAACACCGTACATTCGGTCGTCGATGTCAATCGAAGATTCAAAGACCTCGTCAAGGAATCTCCGATCGAGAAGCCATCCATTTTAATGTTCGATGCGGAATCCGAAGAGGACGAAACCGTCACCACTCCGGACGTCACCCGCTGACGAACACGCCGCCGGTGAAGTTCGGGTCGAAGGTGATGTCTTGCACGACTTGCCGCGTCAGGAAGCCGTTGCCGGGCAGGAACCGGACGAGTTGCGCGCGGCCCGTTGCGCCGTTGCCACCGGTGCCGATCAGCAGCAAGCCGTTCGTGAGGCCGCTGACTTCGAGTGCCGAACCGACCGTGACGCCGGCCGTCGAACCGTTGCCGGCTGCGAAGGTATCGAGCACGTCACCCGCCTGACCGCCGTTGAAATTCGTCCGTTGCAACTGGATCGCGGAGCCGCTGTAGATCGTCACATTGTTGTTGCCACCGGGGCCGACGCCGACGGCGATATCGACGACGCCGTCGCGGTTATAGTCGGCGGATGCCACGTAGATTCCCGTGCGGCTGTTCGGATCGCCCGCAAAGAAGTCGGCCGTCGCATCGCCCGAACCGAAGCTCGTGTATTGCAGTTTCTGCGTGCCGATGACGTTCCCGCTGAGGACGCGAACGCGCGGCCCGCCACCCAACCCCGGCGCGACGACGAGGTCCGAAAACGCTGCTGTTAAAGGGGCGGGGCTGGCCGTGACCGTGACGCCGTTGCGGAACGTCGATTCGTACGCGAAGAAGTTCGCGACCGTGTCGCCAACATTTTCGCTGGTGAAGTTCCGCCCCTGTGTCGTGATCGCTTGCCCATCGAGAATGCGCACCCGCGGCCCGCCACCCGGCCCAGCCCCGACGACGACTTCGGCGAACGCCGTCCCCGTGAAGTTCCCCGCCGCCACGTAGGTTCCGCCCCGCTGCGTCGACTCGAAGGCGAAGAAATCGGCGAGCACGAATTGGTCGTTGAGAAAGCTCGTGCCGTTGAGCGGGGCCACCTGCCCGAAGCGGCCCGGCGAAAACGCTTTGCCGTCGAACACGCGAACCCGCGGCCCGCCACCGACCCCCGCCCCGACGATGAGATCGACGAAGCCATCGCTGTTGACGTCCGCAATCGCCGTGCTGACGCCACCGGTGAAAGTGGCTTCATACGCGAGAAAATCGGCGACTTTGACCCCGCTCTGCGTGTCGAACACCTGCACGCGCGGAGTCCCGCCGATGCCGCCCCCGATGGCGAACAGGTTCGACGCCGCCGGAACTTCGCGTTCTTCGAGCGACTCAGTGCGTAGTATGCGTTTGTTGCTCATAGCATCCTCGTGAAAGCCAGGTACGGCTTTTCGCAGGGACATAGCCGAAGGTGCAATGCGAAGGCAAGGGGAGTTTGCGGGGCGAAAAAGATAATTCATGAAAATCCATGGAATCTACGATTGACTTCGTCGAGCGGACTGCGTAAGTTGTATTTGTGTGGCGGTCACATTCGTCACATTCGTCACATTCGTCACATTCGAGGAGTTTCGCGATGAATCGAATCGGTAAGTTCGCACGAGTTGCCGTGCTGTCTGCGTATCTGAGCGCAACGCTCATGATCCCGAGTGCTTTGGCAGTTGATGACCCGATAGCGGGAACGGTGGCTATTGCTGATTCCCACCCGATCGGGGTACCAGCTGTAGCACCGATGTTTCAACGAAAAATCAAAACATTGGGAGACCAAGCTCCTGCCGTAGGATACAGGTTTAGTTCCGCACAAACCGAATATGCGATAATAGCGGGTGGTACAGTCCCTCCTTCAGCTCCTCTGGATCAGAAAAATGGTGGTCTCGGTACACTCACGATGGTGAACAATCAATCCATCCTTGCTGAGCAAATTACGAACATCAATACAGGCCCAGGCGCTTATATGGTGGTTATTAAAGTCCGGTATCTCATAAACGAGGGTACGATGGTCAAGGAATATACCGTGAGTTCGCAGGCAAAGAGTGTGAATATTTAACGTACAGATCGTGTTAATACATCTGGTACAGCCAGCGATTTTTGCAAGAACTGATCATAGTGTTAGTTCTTGCATCCAGTCTTGATGGTTTTTGATACGACAAGGAGTGATTGTGATTTTAACTAACAACCGTACCGGCAAATCATTGATTGAAATTCTCGTGGTTGTTGCGATTCTAGCGCTTTTGATTGGCTTGCTCATCCCTGCGGTCCAAAAAGTGCGTTCTTCGGCCAGCAAAGCGCAGAGTATGAATAACATGCGACAATTAACGCTCGCGACGAACCAACTTATCAACCAAAATAAAGGTGTATTTCCCGATTGTCGTTCGGCTGTGATTCATTTGTCGTGCCTGAATTTCATGGATGGTGGTGCCGCAACACTGCAATTGGTCATGGAACAAGGCGCGGTCGTCGCAGTGCCGCAATTTCTTAGCCCTGCCGATCCGACAATTGGCATCAATCCGAATCTGAGTTTAGGATCCATCGAGAACGATGTACCAAGGCAGTTCCCATGGAAAGGCGTTAGTAGCTACGCATACAACACGCTTCCGTTCGATGGAAAAACGAACTTGTCGGGTGGCGTTCGCGATGGTTTGTCGAACACGATTGCATTTGTCGAACATTACAGTACATGCAACGATACGGTATTTCTGATGAGAGCAGGACAATTTACGTTCAATTTACGTGGCGCATCATTTGCAGATGCGACAGTTACGAATCGTGCCGATGCCGTACCGGTTACCACCGGCTCGCCGCCGGTGACGCGATCTTCGCTTCCGGGGTACACGTTCCAAGTCCGACCGCTATTCAAGGACTGCGATTCGCGCCTTCCGCAAACGCCACACGAATCGGGTATGATCGTTTCGATGTTCGACGGCAGCGTTCGCACCCTGAACCCTAACATTGACAGTTCCGTGTTATGGAGTGCCGTGACGCCATCCGGCGGCGAAGCGTCGAATCTCGATTGATTCGATTCCTGCGTTACTTCTTCAGAATTTTGGCGAAATACGCGAACAGTGCGGCGTCGGACGTTTCGGCGTCTTTGCCTTTGAAGCCGTGGCCTGCGCCTTCGAGCGTCAGTAGCTCGGCATCGGCCCCGCAGGCTTTCAATTTGTCGACGAGCCAGACGGCTTGCTCGTGGGCGACGTATTTGTCTTCGGTGCCGTGAATGCACAGCGTAGGGGCGGCGTTCGGCGTCACCCAATAGAGCGGGCTGGCCTTCAAGTGCTGTTTACGGGCCGTCTCTAAATTGCCACCGAGAAACAGCGGCAGCACCTCGGCCGCATCGACGCTTTTGCCGTACGACTTCGTGAAGTCGCTCGGCCCGTAGACGTTCACCACGCAGGCGACCGCACTCGACTCTTTCGCGTTGCCGCCGGTGCCCTCGAACTCGGCCACGCCTGCCGTCAGCGCCAGAAACTGCGCGAGGTGCCCGCCCGCCGAACCGCCCGTCGTGCCGATGCGCGTCGGGTCGATCTGGTACTTCGCCGCATTCGCACGTGCCCAACGTACGGCGGCCTTCGTGTCGTGAACCGCGGCCGGAAACTGGTACTTCGGCGCGAGCCGATACGACACCGTCATCGCGACATATCCCTTTTGTGCAAGGCGAATAATCAGTCCGTCGTAACCTTCGCGCTTGCCCGCACGGAAGCCGCCACCATGAATGCAGACGATCGCGGGGAAGGGGCCGTCGCCGGTTTTTGGCCGCGCGATGTTCAACATCAAGTGCTGATCGTCGGGGTTCGCATACTCGACGCCCGCTTCAAATATCACGCCATCGGGCACTACCGGCGGCGTTTGCGCGACCGCGAACGGCATCAGGCAGGCTGCGGTAATGGCCGCTAACCCGCAGCGTTTCCAGAGAGAGAACATATGCGATCCCCATGTTGGCAGAGGTTCCGAAGAAACGCATCGTGCAGCAATCCGCGTGGGAAGTCAACGAGATTTCGAGTAGTATGTCCGTTCCTTACCCGCGAGGATCGCGTCATGTTTGCGCTCATGTGCCTCACCGTTCCGCTGGCGATGGTCCTGTACGACGCGGAAGGGTTACCGATGCCGATCGGCGTGACGGCACGTTACGGCAGTCCGCGCCACGTCATGCCGAGTAACGAATACCGCGTACGATTCCTGCCGGGCGAAAAGACGGCGATGAGCTTGGTCCCGAGTGCCATGTACGTCTGGAATCTCGAAACGGGCCTGCGCATTCGCGAGATCGTCGAACCCGATTGGGAATTCAAAGACTTCATACTCAGCAAGGACGGCAGCAAAATCTTCGCGGTCGGTCTGGCAACGACGGGCTATCTGGAGCAACCGGGGAACGCGGCAAAAACACCGATCCAGCGGGTCGAGTTGTATACATACGACTCCACGACATTTGAAAGAATCGCCAAGAACGTACTGACGGAAACGAAGACTGATTACTTTTGGTTTCACACCAACGGCAATCTTCTCATTCAGGAGGATTCGACGAAGCAGAAAGTCATATTCGTAC
Organism: Limnoglobus sp.; assembly: GCA_043726085.1. Lineage (GTDB taxonomy): Bacteria > Planctomycetota > Planctomycetia > Gemmatales > Gemmataceae > Limnoglobus. The sequence continues at coordinate 4,282 of JAYSKW010000526.1, read as the reverse complement.
GCATCGAGCCAACATTAAAAATCGTACCGCTCGCGATCGACGTTTCATCGACTGATTTTTTTTACCCTTCTTACAACGAGAGTGGTTCGCGTCTGGCATTTCACAATCGAACGGAGATCGTCGTTTACGATACAGTAACGGCCAAAGAACTGGCACGACATCCTGTGGTCGCATTTTCTACGGCTATGTCCAAGGATGGAAAGAATGTGTATTCTGTGGGGCGATCATCCGGTGGCAATAATGCAATCGAACTATTCTCCTTCAACATCGCGCGCAAAGAGTTGAACTGGACGCAATCGTTTCCGAGACAGATTTCATATGCATATATTGCGAATAACGATCCTATTGACGATGTTATTCCCATCGGCGGTGAAGGCCTTCAGAATCACGACATCACGTATTATCAATCGCGCACCGGGATGTCGATTCCGCTCGAAACCAGTGAAACGAATCTCTGGCGAAAATCGCGTGCTTACGGACAATTGAATCGCGATCGCAAACAGCTGATTTCCAGTGCGAACGGTGGGTTATCGGTCTGGGATGTCGCCACACGGCAGCAGATCGTGCCCAAAAAAGCCACGTTCACGATTGCGGAATCGTGTCGATTGCAGTTCCTCGATAGCGGCTCCACGCTGGAAGTGGGGCCAAAAGATCATAATTCATTTGGCGGCTTGAAAACGTGGGATGTCGCAACGGGCAAAGAGCAACTGAGTATCCCGCCGCATCGAATCATCGAAGATGGCGCGGTGTCGATAGCCAGACTGTATTCTTCAGATCGAGCATACGAATTGACCGCGCGCGACCGGTCGTTCCGCGTCCGGATGGTCCCCGAACACCCGGACGGGAACATTACCAATTCGGGGATACCGGTACTGTCCGACCCCAAAACGGGCCGCGAGATTTGTCGGCTCGCGGGTGGGCCATCTTTCGGAAGCGAACTTCAACTCACACGAAATGGGCGATACCTGATTTGCCATAGCATTAACCAGAAGACTTGGCGTTGGGACTTGAGTCGGATCGATCCTCAACCAATCGATATATGTTCGCATACGTTGGGAAATAGTGGTCATACCTCCCAGGAAATGGTGAATGTTAGCCCCGATCAAACTCTCGCGGCAATCATCCTTCGTGCTGAGGCGAGTAATCAGACGAGCGAGCCGCTCAAGTATGAAGTCGGCGTGTATCGCCTCGACACGGTGCGAAACATTCGGACTTTCAAAGGAGAGGGTAGCCTCACGCAAATCAACTGGTCCGCAAATGGACGATACCTCGGAATGTCGACGAGCAAAGGCAACGCCATCTACGATCTCGAAAGCGACGTGCAGATCTGCCTGTTGCAGAATGGATTTGCCGGCTCCATCAACGACGATGGCCGAATGTTGGGCTATGCGATTAAGAAGGAACTAACATTTACCGAGACAATCACGAACCGCGTTCGCTACACGTTTGCACTTCCAGGAAACAGTAGTTCCGTTGCATTCGCGCCGGATCGGCGCTCGGTGGCGTATGTGGCGAGCGATAACACCGTACACATTTTGCCGTTGTTTCCGCTGTCGAAACACGTGCCGTTGACCCGAAGCGAGATGGATGCGGCGTTCCCCGACCTCGCCTCGAGCGATGCCAAGAAAGCATTTCTTGCCGTGCGGCTGTTTGCCTCGGACGCAGTGCGGTCGGTGCCGTATTTACGCGAGAAGATCCCGCCGACGAAACTCGCCAGAGATATCGCCCTCACGATTGCGAAGCTCGATTCGCCGCAATTTGCCGAACGCGATGCCGCCACGAAACGCCTCACCGAACTCGGCTCCGAGGCTTCGGACCCGCTGCAACACGAACTCAAAACGAGCGACTCGGTGGAAGTTCGCACGCGAATCGAACAAATTCTCGCCACCCACCGCACAGCTTCGCCGGGCGATCTTCGCGCGCATCGCGCCCACGAGATTCTCGACATCCTCGGCACGCCGGACGCGATGGCGCTACGCAGCGAATGGGCAAAAGGCGAGCCATCGATCCTGACGGCCACCGCGAAGGCAAAGCCGCGGAGCGCACCCTTCCGAACGCCGTGAGACGCCCTGGTACCGCACCGATAATTGAGGGTATGTCGCGAGTACGGATGGAGTGAATCGTGCGCCAACCCAGAACGATCAACGATCAAGCTGAGCAAGCAAGGATAAAACTATTGGCAAATTGATTGCGATTCTGGAAGACAATGCCGAACGAGTCGATGCGATGACTCTGTGGCTCGACAAGCGTTTGGGTATGTACGAACACTTTTTTACCGACGATCCGAACGAAATGAACCGCGTACTTGGCGAGCGGATGGACGACATCATCGCGATCTCACTCGATCACGATCTTTTCGATCGTGCCATCGGCGGCATCGAACTCACGGGGATGATGGTTGCCGATTTCCTCACGACGCAGCCACCGCGATTTCCGGTCGTCCTCCACACCAGCAATGCACGCGACGGCGAAACGATGAAACGCATCTTGCGCGAAGCCGGCTGGCGAGTCCGCGTCGTGACGCCGTTCGACGATACGACGTGGGTCGGAAACGAATGGTACCCCACTTTGAAAAAGGCCATTCGCCGTTTTGCAATGCGATGACTGACCGGACACTGTCGGAAATTATGGCCGAAATGCACCAACTGAGGTTTACTACAGCCTGCCGCCGTCTCTGCTCCCCCAACTGCCGTCAACAACAAGAGTATCTGGCATAGATGGCCCTTGATTCTGTAAGGTGACGGGCTATTATTCCCACATGAGAGGCAGAAAAATATCGCCGCATTCCGTTGATTCCCGGTTACTTGTGACCATTCGTGGTCGTGGCCGTGGTTCTGTGTTTGTTCCGGCGGAATTCCTGGGGATCGGTAGCAACGTGGCGGTCGATCAAGCCCTCCATCGGATGGCCCAGAAGGGTACGATTCGCCGCCTCGACCGAGGCTTGTACGACTTCCCGAAAGTCCACCCGGTGCGGGGGCCACTCATGCCATCGGCCGAGGACGTGGTAAGAGCATTAGCCGTCCGCGACCGCAAACGCCCTCAACCCGTAGGCCGCATACAGGTTCAGCCCGCAGGAGCTTATGCGGCCAACATACTGGGCCTCACCAAAAAGTTGCCCGCGAAATTGCTGTTCTTAACCGATGGCCCGACCCGGACCGTCAACATCGGAACGATGACGATCCAGCTGCGTAGGACGACGGCAAAGAACATGGCAACGGCGGGGCGATTGAGCGGCCTGCTGATGGGGGCCTTGCGCGAGTTGGGCAATGGTCAAGTGACGCCGAAGCGTCGGGCGCATCTGAAGCGAACGCTACCGGCTCGCAAGCGGCGGGAACTCATCAAGGACTTGAAGCTCACACCGGTCTGGATGCACGCGATCTTTCGCGAGCTTGCCGAGGCATAAAACTCACCTTCCTCGGCTTTATCCTTCTACAAATGTCGTCCTGACTTGCGGACCTCCGTCAGTCGTAAATCGAATCTACTTTACTTTCACTTCGACCGTCGCATCGAGCCGAAGGAATCGGCATTGCCCGCCCGCGTCGTCGCACAGATGGTACGAGGCGTATACCGGGACGCGGATCGTGCCGCTGGCGTCTTTGGGAATCTGTATCTCGAAGCCGGTCGTGCGGTCCTCACTCGTAGTCGCCAACTTTGACGTTTCGGCTTCGATCAACCGCTCGCTGACCGTGACGTTCTCGGGTGGGTCGATCCATACGCGGAGCGGTTCTGCTTCATGGTTCCAGTGATCGGAAGTCTTCGGAGCCAGGCGAAACGTCAGATGGACTCGGGCCGACTGACCGGGCTTCACCGTTGCGGGAACGACAACGACTTCGCACGCAACCGACCCTTTGTCGCGGTTGATTTTGCCCTGCGGGTCGGGATTCTTCGGAATGACTCTCTGCGTTGCAAACGCCTTCGACGGCTGAGCGAGCTCGGATCCATCGGGCCGCACCGGCAGCGTCACGGGCGTGTCGCCACGCTTGCGGATCGCCATCTCAGCTTCTGTCACCCAGTCGTAAAACGGGTATGGCTTGTCCAGCCGCGGGCCGTATTGCTCGATCCGGCGACGCCAGATGTACTGGTTCGGGTCGAGTTCCAGCGCCGTTCCCCACGCTTCAACCGCCGCTCGAAAATCGTCTCGTTCACGGGCCGTCGTCTCGAATCGCCGCCGCAAGCAGACCCCCAGCCGGAACCAAGACGCGCCATCCTTGGGGTCCAGTTTTACGGCTTCCCGATAGGCCGCGAGGGCAGGCGACAATTGCTTCGCGCCGCCCCACAATGC
>JAYSKW010000525.1:0-4285 GCA_043726085.1 Limnoglobus sp. | reverse complement strand
TTGCTGAGCAATTCGTGCTGAAGGTGGCCGAAGTTCGCGAGTTGGCCGTTGAACGCGAAGGCGAACCACTTCCATTTCTGCGAATGTTTCCGCTCGAATTGCTGCGCGTATTCGCGGCTATCCTGCCCGCAGGTTGCGTAGCGCACGTGGCCAATCACCGCGCGCCCGCCGAATTCTTCCAAGATGCTCGCGTGCTTTTCGGGCCGACCGATGCGAAAGGCTTCGTGAACGGTACCGAGTTCCTTGTATGTGTCGATCAATTTGCCGCGAGTCGGGTGGTACCCGCTGAAGCCGGCTGCCAGTTGCCCGCGATTTTGCAAATCGAGCAACATCCGCGGCATTAGCCGTGCCACGAGGTCCGGATCGCCGGTGTAAACCGGGGGTCTGTCACCGTGTGGGGGAGCGTCTTCCGCATCGATCCGTTCGATCGGGTGGGGCAGGCAATACAGTGCCGCAATACCGCATTCGTGCTGAAGCTCGTCCATCACACCGCCAGGGTCGAGGGAACGGGGAGATCGGTACAACGCATGTATCGTTCGGCCTTTCGGCTACCGGGCTTGAGGGGCTGCAACCCAGTAAAGAATACTATAGCGGAGGAAACTGTCAGTAGCATCGATCGTCGGGATTTGCGACGCCGGAATCGACGTAAGTCACAATTGCGGAGGCTCAAAAATCGTTTTTCGGGGTGTTTTTTCGGTTTTCGAGGCCCAAAAAGTCGGGTTTTTGATCGCAATCCACCGATCTGTTTCGGGTGGTTTTGCCGTATCATCGACCCGATTCGCGGGTTATGTCGAGGGCCATCGATTCGAGAGTCACCGTAAGTGGCGACACAAAATCGACCGAGTGCGACACAAAATCGACCGAGTGCGACATTCTCACGACACTTCGCGACATTCTCACGACATTTCTATGTCATTTCACGACACTTCGCGACACCGTGCAAAAGTCGACTTACGTCGGATCGTCTCCGATTTTTTGACTGTGCGAAATCGTGTGGGTGAGGGCGAAACGCAGCTGCTACCCAAAACGATCGCGATTGGGATGAGATTCCAAACGAGGAATCGCATACAATCTCATGCAGTTGCATTATCTGTTCGGACCGAACGATTCGCCGAATCCGATCGCAGTGAGGCGGCAGGAGGGCACTCGATGGTGGCCGCCGGAGACATTATCGAAGTCGAGGTGGTTTCGGTCGCCGTGTTCGGCCTGTTTTGCCGCTACGGCGAGCAGGAAGTCCTCGTGCTTATCCCCGAGATTTCGTGGATCGCGTCGTACAATTCTTGCGAGCAGTTCGCCTCACCGGGCGACCGATTCCGGGTAAAGGTTCTCCGCGTCGACGCCGAGAGCGGCCAAGTATCGGGTAGCATTATTGCGTTACACCCGAACCCATGGCAGTCGGATCAACTGGCACTGGGCACCGAGTATCGGGCGCGTGTGGTCCGGCCAGTCGCCAACGCGGATCGTTGTGGAGGTGCGCCCGGCTACTTGCTAGAGTTGCTTCCCGGCGCGTATGTGATGATGTGTGGTGGGCCGCATCTGGAATGCGGACAAGTCCGCTCGGTCAAGATAATCGCGTCCGACGCTTTCAAACGGTCGGTGCAAGTCGCCCTTGCGTAGAGCAAAAGGCGGCTCGTTGCCCATTCCTCACGCGAATTCGGCGATGAAGCTCGCGTAGGCTTCGATCATTGGATTCGCTCGGAATGGGTCCAAGAGCTTCCGTGGTTTTGAACTCGTTGGCAAAGGCACATTTTCATCTACAATTATCTTGACATCCAAAACGCGCCGGATGACAATGCGGAAAAGGTGCGAGAATCGCGTACATTCTCACACGATCCGTCGTATCTGTTCGGACAGAACGACCAGGCGTAGTAGATGGAATCCAAACCATCCGCTTGGGTAGAGCCATTTTTTTCTTCCTAAAAGAGGTGAGGTGTATCGTGGCGAAAAAGAAAGTGACGAAGGTCGAATCTTATGTAGCCCACAGTAGCGTCAAGGCCAACGCATCCGCCGTCGCGATTCAGTCGGCGTACAAGATCGAGGTGCGGTTTCTCGGAGGGCTGACCCCGACTCAGAAAAATGCCTTCAAGGCGGCGGCGGACCGATGGTCCAAAGTGATCGTCGGCGACGTGCCGAGTGTCATCGTTGGCGGGGAAGTGATCGACGACCTGTTGATCGAGGCTCAAGGGGTGCCGATCGACGGCCCCGGTAAGATCCTCGGGCAGGCTGGCCCGACCAACCTGCGACCGGCATCCGCCGGGGTGAACGCTTTCCTCCCAGCCAAGGGAATCATGTCGTTCGATACCGCCGATTTAGCCAAAATGCAAGCGGACGGCACGTTGCTGGACGTCATCACCCACGAGATGGGGCACGTGATTGGGATTGGCACTATCTGGAAACAGAAAGGGCTGCTGGCAGGGGCTGGCACCACGAACCCCACTTTCACGGGCACCAACGCGAAGAAGGAGTTCGGAATTCTGAAGGGAACGGGGCCAGTCGCGGTGCCGGTTGCGAACGTCGGTGGACCTGGCACGCGGGACAGCCACTGGCGCGAGTCGTTGTTCCAAAACGAACTGATGACGGGAATCATTTCTGGCGCGAACAACCCTATGAGCAAGATGACCGTCGCCAGCTTGAAGGATCTGGGTTATGTGGTCGACATGACGGCCGCCGAACCGTACTCGCTGCCGAATTTGCAGGCGTTGGCAGAGAGCGGGGCAATGCTCGTCCACAGCGAGGAGGAGGATCACGCGCACGCGCTTCCGATTTTATCCCCGAAAGTTCTGCCCGACGAAAGCTTAGACGTCAATCACGATGCGTGAGCGACGAGAGGAGTACCGGCGTGGATCACATGATTCGTCCGAAAGCGACCGTGTTACCGGATTCGGCCCAGGTGCCGGACCGGAATCTACTTCAACCGCCCCCGAACCAGTTCACGCACGAGGTGAAGGCGGAGCAGCCGTACTATTACATCGGTCCGCACCAAGCGGCTCCGCCCGAAGGGACATTTCCGGCAGGTACCAAAGTCGCGTTAATATCGCACGAGGGCGGGGCCACCTGCCATGTGGCGGATGCCCGGGGGTTATACGTGGTGACCGCATTCGACGGACTTCGGCCACTTTAAGTGACGGCTCGTTGCTCGCTTACGCGAATTCGGCGATGAAGCTCGCGGAGGCTTCGATCATCAGGTCGCGCGTGAGATGCACGTGTTGGCGGCGGTAGCGGCAGATCGACTGCACGGTCTCTAACAAGTCGCGGCAGTCGCTGGCGCGGGGCGAACGACCCCGATTGTAGTAGCGCTCGTAGACGTAATCGACCGCGGACGCATCGAAGTTCATCCCGAGTTTCTTGCAGATGTTCGCGAAAATCTTGTCGTACACTTCGCGCGTCGGTGCCAGAATCGCAACCTTGTGGCGAATCCGCCGCAGGAACGCATCGTCGACCAGATCCTTCGGGTCCAAGTTCGTGCTGAAAATAATCAACTGCTCGAACGGCACCTGAAACTTCTTACCGCTCGACACGGTGAGGAAGTCGTGGCGGTCTTCGAGCGGTAGAATCCAGCGGTTGAGCAATTCTTTCGGGCTGCACAACTGGCGGCCGAAGTCGTCGATGAGGAAGACGCCGCCGTTCGCTTTGAAGTGAATCGGGGCCTGGTAGAAGTTGGCCTCGGCGTTGTAGCGCAAATCGAGCATCGGCAGATCGAGTTCGCCGCCGGTCACGATCACGGGCCGACGGATTCGCACCCAACGTAAGTCGGTCGCACCCGTGTTCAGCAATCGCCGAACGACGGCATCGGCTTCGTCGCCGAACTCGGTCGGCGTGTCGTCGGTCGTGTGCAACGATGGGTCGTAAACGGTGACGATGTTGCCATCGGCGATGAAGGCGTGCGGCACGTAAATCGAGCCACCCGCGGTGTTCATGAACTCGCCGATGGCGCGCGCCATGGCCGTTTTGCCGTTGCCGGGCGGGCCGTAAATGAACACCGAACGCCCGCTGATGATCGCCGGGCCGATCGCGTTGAACATGTCCTCTTTGAGCACCAAGTGCCCGAACGGCAGACGCAGCGCTTCGGGGTAGCATTGCAACCCCGTCACCGATTGGCGGTAGCATTGTTCGACGTAATCTTCGAGCGGCACGGGGGCTGGCCCAATGTACGCACATTGCTCCATCGCGTCGACGGCGCGTTTGCGACCGAACTCGGTGAGGCTGAAGCGGTAGCTGACTTCGCCGACGAGGTCGCCGCCGTCGATCTGAATGCACTTTTCATCTTTGAGATAGCGCAACGGTT